>JAAHIC010000389.1 GCA_010671965.1 Leptolyngbya sp. SIO4C5 | reverse complement strand
TCTATAATCAGGAGACTTTTAACGATGAAGATTGAAGATGTTGCTTTAGCTGAGCAGGCCAAAAATATTCTGCATCAGAACTGGTTGGGAACGGCTACAAAGCCAGCACCTAGGCTTTACCCGCACCAGTGGAGCTGGGATTCCGCCTTCATTGCGATGGGCTATGCCCATTACGATCAGGCGAAGGCAATGCAGGAACTGCGATCGCTGTTTCGCGGCCAGTGGAGCAACGGCTTTTTGCCGCACATCGTCTTTCGTCAGCGGGAGGTGAAAGACTATTTTCCGGGGCCAGACTACTGGCAAACTGAGCGATCGCCGGAAGGCCCCAAGCCCCATCAGGCGGCCACCTCTGGTATTATTCAGCCGCCGGTTCATGCCACTGCCGCCCGTCATATTTACCGCCACGCCAGCGACAAAAAGGCAGCCAAGCATTTTTTGGCCGAGCTATTTCCCCGGCTGAAAGCCTGGCACTGGTATCTCTACCGCGATCGCGACATCGACAACAACGGCCTCATCTATATTCGCCATCCTTGGGAATCGGGGCAGGATAATTCGCCCATGTGGGATGCCGTTTTGCAGCGTATTAAAGTCAACCGCGAAACCCTGCCGCCCTATCGCCGCGTCGATCTTAACGAGATTGACAGCAGCCATCGCCCCAGCGATCGCGATTACGATCGCTACGTCTATCTGATGGTGCAGGCCAGGGAAAATCAGTACGCGGAAACCCATATCCAGAAGAACTTTCCCTTTTTGATTCAGGATGTCTTGTTTAATGCGCTGCTGGTTAAGGCTAATCGCGACTTGGCCGCGATCGCAGAACTGATCGATCAGGACGCCCAGCCTTTTCATGCCTGGGCGGATAAGACTGCTCGCGGCATGAACTCCAGACTTTGGAATGGCAAAAAATGCATTTATCAAAGCTACGACCGGGCCGCCCAGCAGCCTATTGATATCTCAGTGGCCGCTGGCTTTTCGCCGCTCTACGCTCAGATTCCCACCCATGCCCAAGCGGTGCAGATGCTGAAAACTTTTTACAACAGCAACTTCTGCGGCAGCGGTAGCTGGACAGTGCCCAGCTGCAGCCGCCAAGAAGCCGTGTTTGATCCTGCCCGCTACTGGCGCGGCCCCATTTGGATTAATCTCAACTGGCTGCTCATTCAAGGGTGCGAGAACTACGGCTTTTACCACGAAGCCGAACAGCTCCGCCAGAATAGTCTAGAGCTGCCTCGGCGCTCAGGCTTCTACGAGTATTTCAACCCCGATACAGGAGCCGGACTCGGCTCGGCTGACTTTTCCTGGACGGCTTCCCTGGTGCTGGATTTGCTGCTCAAAGATCAGCCTGCCGCTGAGGTTGCCTGACCGCCCTCTTTCAGCAGCGATCGCGTTTGCTCTGCCGCCTGCTGCATGGCGGCAGAGGCAGTGGCCTCACCGACTAAAACCTGCCAGAGATGAGTTTGTAAAATCTGAGAAGCCTGCTCATATTCCGGAATTTGAGGCCGAAAAACCGAGCGAGTCTGCAACTGCTCTAGCAGTTGAGCAAAGTGGGGATAGGTGGCTAAAAGCTGCGGCTCGGTAAATAGAGCTTTGCGGCTGGGCAGATAGCCAGAAGCTAGGCTGAACTGGCGTTGGGCCGCAGCGCTAGTAAAGAACTCAACCGCTCGCCAAGCGGCTTCGGGGTGGGCCGCATTCTGCGCGATCGCTAAGCCCCATCCTCCTCGACAGCCCCGGCGAACGCGGCCCGGCAAGGCTAGGGTTGTCGATAAGCCCACTCGGTCGTGTAGGGGAGAATCGACCGCATTGGCCCGCTGCCAAAACTGAGGCCAAATCCGCAAAAAAGCCGTATTGCCGGTCTGAAACTGCTCAAACGAAGCCTGCTCAGCGTAGCCCAGCACTGTTCGCGGTGAGAGGCTGCGCGTCAGCGTATCCTGCAAAAACTGCACCGCTCGAACGGCTTCCGGCTGGTTGAGGCCCACTGACTGAGTCGCCGGATCAATCCAAAACCCACCGTAGCCGTCTAGAACTTCGACGAAATTAGCCACCAAGCTCTCGCCAGCTTGCCCCTGCCAGAGATAGCTCCACTGTTCTGGTGGCTGTAGCGATCGCGCCACGTCAAACAAAGCATTGAACGTAGTAGGCAGCCCCACCGGATTCACTAATGCCTGATTTACCAGCATCACGCCAATATCGGCGTAGAAGGGCAGCCGATAGAGCTGTTTTTGGTAGCGCCCCAGGTCAACTTCGCTGCTGACAAATTCAGAGAGCGCTGCTGATGACACCTGGGCTGTTAAGTCTTGCAGCCATCCCTGACTGGCGAATCCTGGTAGCCAAACAGCGTCCATGTAGACCAGGTCATAGCGAGGCTGGTCGGTCTGTAAGTCCGCCTTATAAATAGTCTGAATCTGCTCAGGCGTATAGGCTCCTGCCGCCAGCTCAATTTGAATGTCTTTATTTTCAGCTTCAAAGACCTCAATTAACGGCTCCCAATAAAGCACTTCCGCCTGAGGCACCATTAGCGAAAGCGTCACGCCAGCGGACTGGCCCGGCCAGGTCAGCCAGAGTCCCATCAGACTCAAAACTTGCACCAGCAATAGCCCTAGCAGCAGCCAGATAGCAGTTTTTCCCCAGGTCACGCACCGAAACCGCGCCATTTTCTTCTACAGGTTTGAAAATGTGAGCTGTTACTTTAATTTTTTGCTTTTCTCACTGTACCGACTTTAGGTGCCAAATCTCCGGGGCAATGGTAGGGTGTTGGTCAATGTTTCGAGCAACTGAGATGCCCAATCGCCAGAAGTTGGCGATCGCCAGCGGTCAATTATCCTGGCTGTGGCAGCGCCTACGCCGCGATCGCCCAGCTTTGATCAGCGCTTTAGTGCTGTTGCTAATTGGCTTAGCCGTTCTGGTGGGGCCTCTCGTGTATACAACGCCTATTGCTCAGATCGATTTTGGTCAGGCGACGCTGCCGCCTAGCTGGGAACATCCTTTTGGCACCAACGATTTGGGTCAAGATCAGCTCGCTCGCATCCTCTATGGCGGTCGGATTTCTCTAGCCGTGGGCATTGTGGCAATGCTGATTGCGATGACGCTGGGGGTTTTAGTCGGCGCGATCGCCGGTTTTTATGGCTCCCTGGTAGACGGTGGGCTGATGCGGCTGACGGATATGTTTCTCTCGCTGCCCCAGCTTCCCCTAGCGCTGATGGTGATTTATCTATTTGGCGATCAGGCCAGAGCCAGTTTTGGGCCAGAGCTGGGAATTTTTGTGCTGATTGTGCTGGTGATTGGCGGACTCAACTGGATGGCCGTGGCGCGGCTGGTGAGAGCGGGTTTCCTCAGCGTTAAGGAACGCACTTTTGTCCAAGCGGCGATCGCCCTGGGAGCATCACCGCGCCGTCTAATTTGGAGCCATATTCTGCCGAACGTGATTGGCCCGGTGATTGTGGCGGCGACGCTGGCGGTAGGCAACGCTATCATTGCCGAATCGACCCTCAGCTTTTTAGGACTGGGATTTCCGCCGGACGTGCCTACCTGGGGCCGGATGCTCTACGACGCTCAAAACTACATTGAGTCAGCGCCTCACATGGTGCTATTTCCAGGGTTAGCCATATTTCTAACGGTTTTGAGCATCAACTACCTGGGGGATGGCCTGCGGGATGCCCTCGATCCAAAAACCCGTTAGCGATGGCTGGATCGATTTAAGCTCTATATATGAACGCGGTTCCCATCTGCGCCCGACTGCTGCTCTCCTGAAACTGCGACTTCTATGCTGAACCTAGATTCTCTCCGGGCTGTGGAAGCGGCCCGCCTGGATGACAATGTTGGTAAGCCCCTCTACGAGTCTTACTGCTTCGCCCAAATTCCGCAGCTCGTGCGCTATCTGCTGACGACGGAGACTGAGGCTGGTCTACCGCCAACGGTCTTAGCAGGACTGCCGCAGCAGTACGAAAAGGTGATTTTAATTCTGGTAGACGGTTTTGGCTGGCGCTTTTTTGAACGCTTCAGCGATCGCCTGCCCCTGCTCCAGCGGTTTATGGCGGCTGGGGTGGCTTCTAAGCTGACCACCCAGTTCCCGTCTACCACTTCAGCCCATGTGACGACGCTGCATACGGGGCTGCCTGTGGGCGAGAGCGGCGTCTACGAATGGTTTTACTACGAGCCGCTGCTAGACGCCATTTTTGCGCCACTGCTGTTTTCCCTCGCCGGAGATAGGGAACGGGAAACGGTCAGTCAAACGGGTATATCCCCAGCAGCTCTATTTCCCACGCAGACTCTCTATCAGCAACTCGCCCAGCAGGGAGTTAGGTCTTACTGCTATCAGTATCAAAGCTATGCTTACTCGCCTTTTTCCCAAACGGTCTGCGATGGGGCGGAAATGATAGGCTTTCGCACCCTGCCGGAGGCAATGACGAACTTGGCTGAGGCGGTTCTCACCCAGCCGGGTAAAGCCTATCACTGCCTTTATATTGACGTAATTGACGCGATCGCCCATAAGTATGGCCCCAGTTCGCCGCAGTTTGAGGCCGAGGTCAGAGCGCTGTGGCTGCTGCTAGAGCAGCTTTTGCACCAGTCCCTCGCGGGTCAGCTACACGATACGCTGCTGCTGATTACGGCAGATCACGGTCAAACGGCGATCTCCCCAGAGCAGACAATCTATCTAAATCAGCTCAGTCCCTCGATTGAACCTTGGCTGCAGCGTAACGCTCAGGGGCAGCCCCTAGTGCCCGCCGGTGGCTCCCGCGATCTGTTTCTCTATATTCAGCCACAATTTCTAGAGAAAGCCCATAGCTTACTGACCCGGCAGCTTGCTGGCAAAGCTACCGTGTATTACACACAAACGCTGGTGGAGTCAGGCTTCTTTGGCCCTCAGCCCTCGCCCCGGCTGCTCAAGCGACTGGGCAACCTGGTAGTTTTGCCCCATCAGCGCGAGCTGGTTTGGTGGTATGAAAAAGATCGCTTTGAAGAACACCATAAGGGCCATCACGGCGGCCTGTGCCGCGATGAAATGGAGACGATACTACTAGCGCTGCCTTATCTCTAGCGACCTACAGCTTCTGCAGCAAGACTGCCTGACTGTCCTGCAGCTCAAAGACGCTGAGATCGTCTACCAG
>JAAHIC010000388.1 GCA_010671965.1 Leptolyngbya sp. SIO4C5 | reverse complement strand
AACTGTTGATGTCAGTGGATGCAGCGGAAGTGGCTGAATACGTGCTGGCTAACGAGGATGATTTCAAACGCCTGCGTCAGGCAGCCCAGCAACAGGCACTTCAAACCGATTCTAGCCAGACAGAACCACTAGTGGGAGAGCCACAGCGATCGCCCATTGGCAGTAATACCCGGCTTAATGCGTTGCCTGTTGCCGCTGAATTGGTACACCAGCAGACGGCGCTCGTCCAAGCTGGCAGCGGCTATAACATCGCTGACGACATGGCTACCCACGTTCAGAACACGCTGATTGTGGGTAAGCCTGGCAGTGGCAAAGGCATCTTATTGAGCAATGCGCTGAGGGCTATTCAGAGGCGATCGCCTGCCCGCATTGTGGCGATTGACCCTAAAGGCTCTCCAGATGAGCAGGGCTACTGGCAGGGCTGCTACAAGGTCTTTGCCGAAGAGACGCTGCACTGGAGTCCTAGCCGCGTGGCTAAGTGGGTCAATGACTGCATTGACGAGTTTTTCCAGATGCAGGGGCCAAAGCTGCTGGTAGTTGATGAATGTAAGCACCTCAGCCAAACGCTAAAGCGCTGTGACGACAAGGGGGCATCGTTCAAAACGTTTTGGTACCGGATTGAAAGCTTTACCAGCATGGGCGATGCTACCCAGTCTCACGTTTGGTGTGTTTCTCAGACGGCTCATGCTGCAGACCTGGCCGTCACCGGGGGGACGCGCTCAATGTTTAGGGCCGTGGCGATCGTCACGGGTGAGGACGTGGGCTATGTGGATAGCCTCACCTCTACCAAGTTCATCCCGCCGCCTAAAGAGGGTGTCTCCTACGTTCAGGAGCTAGTCGGGGAGAGTCCTGTCAATCGGGCTTTCTATTGTTCAAAGCAGCGGGATTGGTTCCCGATGGTGCCGCTAAATAACTACAGCAATATTGACCGGGATAGTCGCACTCGGATTGAGCCGTCGCCAGATGTCCGAGGACAGTTAGAAGCCCAGTATCAAGCGGTTCAACCTGCTGCTGCGATGGCGGGTGGTGACAGCAATGATGAACCTGATCTGTATCAGCAAGTGTGCGACAAAATTGTGGAGCTAGCTCAGAAGCGAACAGAAAAAGGGATAACGGCTCGTGACATTATGCGCTCAGGCTCGCCGCTATTTCGGGGACTGACCTCCACTGATATCCGCGACTTTTTAGAAGGTCTGGTGACTGAGGATAAACGGCTTACCCGCAAAGACGACCGCTACTTTTGTCCCCAGTAATCATCAGGATGCTGTCGGGCTTGTCGGGTGGCTGCAGCCGCTAGCTAAACCCCTAATCCGACACCTGACACCCGACACCTGACAAGCTAACCGACACCGCAGAACAACAGGCTGAAAGCATTGAAAGATCAAGAGCCTGACACACCTGACGCCCCACCCGACGCTCACCCAGCAGCCAACCCGCTAGAGCAAGACCACCCGACAGCGACCTCACACCCAATCTGCCTCTCTTAGCGCCTCTGCGGCCGCTTTTTTGTTGCCAATCTGAGCGGCTGTTTCTGTCAGTCCATGCGCGAACTGGAAAGAAACAGGGCAGCTTCTAACTGAATTTTTCTTTTGAGTTGGGTAAAAATTATTGCCCTTACCCTGTCTGGCGGGTCTAGAGCCTGTACCCTTGATCAGTACTGATTAACTAGCCGCCACTCTCCATGTTCGAGCAGACTTTTAGAAATATCGATGATGTGCTCTGGAAGGAGGCGGGCTGCACGACGGAGCTGGACTATACCGAGCAGACCTCGTGGCTACTGTTTCTGAAGTATCTAGACGACCTGGAGCAGGAACGGGCGCTAGAGGCAGAGCTACTAGGCAAAGAGTATATCTATTTGCTGGAGGGGGGCTATCGCTGGTCGAGCTGGGCTGCTCCGAAAACGGCGGACGGAGAGATCGACCATGACCACGTGCTGATTGGCGACGATCTGATCGATTTTGTGAATACGGCACTGTTTCCCTATTTGCAGGGGTTTAAGCAGCGGGCCAGCAGCTCAGACACTGTCGAGTACAAGATTGGCGAGATTTTTAGCGAAATCAAAAACAAGTTTCAGAGCGGCTACAGCCTGCGGGATGCGCTGGAGTACATCGACGAGCTGCGGTTTGGCTCTCAGGAGGAGAAGCACGAACTCTCGCACCTGTATGAGGCCAAAATCAAAAACATGGGCAACGCCGGGCGCAACGGCGGCGAGTATTACACGCCGCGTCCGCTGATCCGCGCCATGATTCAGGTGGTGCGGCCCCAACTGGGGGAGACCATTTACGATGGGGCCTGCGGCTCAGCAGGCTTTTTGTGTGAGAGCTATGAGTACCTGCGCCGGGGCCAGCTCACGACCCAGCAGCTCGAAGATCTGCAAACCCGCACCTTTACGGGCAAAGAGAAAAAGAGCCTGGCCTATGTCATCGGCATCATGAACATGATTTTGCATGGCATCGATGCGCCGAACATCATTCACACCAACACCCTGACGGAAAACCTCAGCGACGTGCAGGACAAGAACCGCTTTGATGTGATTCTGGCGAATCCGCCGTTTGGGGGTAAGGAGCGAAAGGAGGTGCAGCA
The DNA here is from genome assembly GCA_010671965.1 of Leptolyngbya sp. SIO4C5. Taxonomy (GTDB): domain Bacteria; phylum Cyanobacteriota; class Cyanobacteriia; order Phormidesmidales; family Phormidesmidaceae; genus Sphaerothrix; species Sphaerothrix gracilis. Next base: position 2,519 of record JAAHIC010000388.1, on the reverse strand, counting down.
AAACTTCCCCATCAAAACGGGGGAAACGGCATTCCTGTTTTTGCAGCACTTCATCAAGATGCTGAAGCAGAGCGGCAGAGCGGCGGTGGTGATCAAAAACACGTTTCTGTCGAACTCTGACAATGCCTCCCGCGCCATCCGGCGAGAGCTGCTGTCGAGCTGCAACCTGCACACGGTGCTCGACTGCCCCGGCGGCACGTTCATTGGGGCGGGGGTAAAGACGGTGGTGCTGTTTTTTGAGAAGGGCCAGCCGACGGAGAAGATCTGGTACTACCAGCTCGACCCCGGACGCAGCCTGGGCAAAACTAACCCGCTAAATGACGATGACCTGAAGGAGTTTGTGGACCTCCAGGCGACGTTTGCGGAGACGGAAAAGTCCTGGTTTCTGGATTTGGAAGACGTTGACCCCGAAACCTTTGACCTGTCGGTGAAGAACCCCAACGCCTCGGAAGAGGTCCCCCTCCGCGACCCCCAGGAAATCATGGATGAGATTGCGGCGCTGGATCGGGAGAGTGCGGAGATTTTGGCTGGAATTGGGGGAATGTTGTGAGTCCTTGGAAGCGTGTCTGTATTTCAGAAGTCTGCGAGTCAATTATCGACTGCATTAACAAAACAGCTCCGAAAATTGATGAACCATCGCCTTACAAGATGATTCGGACAACTAACATTCGCCATGGGCGGATCAGTCTTGATTCTGTGAAATACGTCACAGAAGAGGTCTATCGGCAGTGGACGAGGCGTCAGGTTCCTAAGCCAGGAGATGTCTTACTGACTCGTGAAGCCCCCATGGGAGAAGTCGGCATGCTCCTGACGGATGATAATGTCTTCTTAGGACAACGGATCGTCTCCTATAGAACTGATCCCAAAAAGCTATACAACAAGTTTTTACTGTACACCTTTCAATCAAAGGATTTACGGGATCAAATACAGTCTTTCGCCTCAGGGTCCACTGTCCAGCATATGAGAGTGCCTGATACAAAGGCTTTGACTATCTCACTTCCGCCGATCGCTGAGCAGAAGCGGATTGTGGCAATATTGGATGAGGCGTTTGAGGGGATTGATGGCGCGATCGCCAACACCGAAAAGAACCTCGCCAACGCCCGCGAACTCTTTGAAAGCTACCTGAATGCCATCTTCATCCGCAAAGGCGATGATTGGGTAGAGAAGAAGCTGCAAGAAATATTGTCAGTTCAGCCGCGGAATGGTTGGTCACCGCCCGCAAAAAATCATTCAGACACTGGAATTCCTGTTCTAACCCTGTCCTCTGTCACCGGGTTTCAGTTTGATAAGGACAAAGTGAAACATACCAGTGCTCTAACTAAGCCAGATGCTCATTACTGGCTTAAAGATGGAGAATTTCTCATTACTCGAAGTAACACTAGAGAGCTAGTCGGGCACGTTGCAATCTGCGAGGAACTAACTGAACCAACAATTTGCTGTGACTTGATCATGAAAATGCAAGTTGATCCTCGGCAAGCAGATCGCAGATTCGTCTACTGGCACTATCGGACTCGTGAAATGCGAGAGCTGATTTCCAGTAGTGCCCAAGGTGCAAATCCTACGATGAGGAAAATCAATAAAAGCATCGTTCAGAATTTGCCTGTAGCTCTTCCAAAACTGGCTATTCAGAAAGAGCTGGTTGAAAAAATCGATGCATTTGAAGCCGAAACCCAACGCCTCGAAGCTATCTACCAACAAAAACTCGCTGCCCTCAACGAACTCAAGCAGTCGATTTTGCAAAGGGCGTTCTCTGGCGAGCTGACGGCTGAGGTGGGCGATGCGCCAGTGGAGAGGGCGGGGGCGATGGAGGCAGCATAGCTATGTTTGTGAGGGCTTAACTATGGATTTTGAGCAAGTCACACACCCAGACATCATCGTCGTCAAAAATCAGTTTGACGCCTGTTTCTTTAAGCTTTACTGGCTCATTATTCCAGGTGTCTTCTTCTCCAGAGCACTAGTGCAATACATTGACTCCAGGACGCTGCCTTTTGCATTGGTAGACTCGGCTCGAATTTTGACTGAACTAGGATTTCTGTTATCTATCCTCTGTTGTAATCTGCTGTTTGCGGAATTACCCCATAAACTTCACCAGATATTTTCCAGCACTGCTTTTCTTGGTGCTAGACAAACAGATGTGTCAACTCCCATTTTTTATCAGAGGCTCACTACTCAGCTCAATCACCCCTTACGACTTCTTTCAGGTGCTTCTGCAGTACTCTTGATGAGCATTTACTACGGCACTACTCTTAACTTCCAAGCATTAATCAGTGAAGGTATCTGGAAATTTATTTTCCAAATGCTAACGGTGCCCACCATTATTATCTATAGCTATTTCGTCGGTATCCTCGCCTGGAAATACTTGGTTATCAGTTACACCATCTACCGCTTGCCCCAGGGTTGATTCATTGTAGGAAACGAAAAATCTTCTCAACTTGGTTGGCAAGCTCCCGTAGAGCGGCCGTGACCGACTTGAACCCATTCAGTCGGAGCAAATTGATAGTAATCGAACGCAACAGCGA
>JAAHIC010000387.1 GCA_010671965.1 Leptolyngbya sp. SIO4C5 | reverse complement strand
TTGAATGGCGGGTGCGCCAGATCGATCGTGCGGTCGGCGATGCGCATCGATCAGGCGTCCTGCTCGTTCATCATCGCCGAACTGGGCGTCAACCACGACGGCTCGCCCGACCAGCTCACCAATAATCGGCGTACGGGAGCAAAACCCTTCATAAATAGTTAAAGGAAACCCTTCCGGGTATTCTGGGCGGCTAGGCACCAACACAAAGTCGGAATTTCTCATTAAGTCAATAACCGAATTGTGAGCAACTAAGCCCAAAAACGATACTTCTGCTTCAAGATTCAGCTTAGATATTTGTTGATGAAACGGGGTTAGATTTCCTTTGCCCGCAATCTTGAGTTTTGCAGCAATTCCCTGTTGCTTAAGGATGCTGATCGCTTCAATCAGGTCGCTGACTCCCTTAGCCTCGCTAATTGAGCCAACGTAGACCAGCTCCCAAGGCTTTTGCCTTTGAGGCAGATGCTTGGCCGTGTACTGGCTAGGTGTAATGCTGTAAACCCAATCCCAAGGAACAATTTTGCTAGGTTTGACGCCAATCTGTTGTAAGTTTTGGCAGGCATTCACGCCATGATTGCCAACCCATTCAATCTGCGGATTGTTTAATAGCCGAGCAAGCTGAAAATTTCTAAATTTGTGTTTCAGGCTTTGATTTTGAAAGGAATCTGCTAAGAGCGTGATGGTATGAATGCCATGAGCAATACCCCACTGAAGAATTTCTTTAATCGGGGCACGGACAACTAAGTGAGTTGGACGTTGATCGGCGATAAACTTGATCAAGTGCTTAGCTGCCTGATTTCGATCGAATCCTGTGCCAATGACGCGAAATCCTGGTTCGACAAGTTCGTTGTAGGGTTCTTTTGAATAGCAGCACAAAACAGCAGCTTCATCAATTTGCTTGCCAAGCTTAGAAATTGACTCAATGGCATAGCGATGAGCATGGTAAGTTTCACTTTGCCCATTGGCTAGTCGGTAGTAGGCTTCCCGATAGTCTCCGGCATACAGGACAATCAAAAGTCGTTTTGATTTAGAATCCATCTTTTAGAGCTAGCCTGAACTCTTTGTAAAACTGATAAAACATTAAATTGCGAAACTGCACTATAAAACTGCACTATAAGTAGTCGATTTTCTGATTCTACTCCGCAAGACGGATGCAGATTTTTCCAGAAAATGGTTCTCCTTTGTGAGAGGGAATCATAAGCGCATTGGTAACATAACCATTATTCCCTCCCGGTTTCAAGATTATAAAAAAATGGCAAAGAAGTGTTTTTGCTCAACCTGAAAGACTGCGAATGCCTACAGGAAAAGATTCTGATGGCACAGGTTATGTTCCCGCTCTAACTGGGTTTACTGTTGCTTTAGTTAAAGACTCAGTGAAGATTAAACAGTAGTTCGGATGGGCCTCAAATATGCCGTTAGCTTACATATAGGCTAAGGGTAGTTTTAGCTAACTTCATGTGGATTCCGTATTTTCTATGAGTTCTGTTGGTGTTGTCGTCATTGGCCGCAATGAGGGAGAGCGACTGATCCGCTGCCTCAAGTCGCTTTCTACGCAGCTATCTGAGCGGCTTCCTACCGTGTATGTAGATTCTGGCTCAACCGATGGCAGTGTAGCAGCAGCCAGATCACTGGGGGCACACGTCATTGAGCTAGATATGTCTCAACCCTTCACGATGGCGAGGGGGCGTAATGCCGGCTTTGACTACTTAGTCAGCAACTTTCCATCCCTGAGCTACGTCCAGTTCATTGACGGGGATTGTGAGCTACTGCCAGGGTGGTTAGAGCAGGCCGTAGAGGCACTGTCTCATCGGCATGAGGTGGCTATTGTCTGTGGTCGGCGACGGGAACGGTTTCCTCAAGCTTCTCCTTATAATCAGCTAGCAGATATGGAGTGGAATACGCCTGTAGGAGAAGCGGATTTCTGTGGTGGAGATGCTCTGATGCGAACCGCAGCTATTCAAACAGTTGGTGGCTACAATCCCACTCTGATTTGCGGCGAGGAGCCAGAGATGTGTATTCGCCTGCGGCAGCGAGAATGGAAAATTTTGCGCATTGATGCTGATATGACTTTACACGACGCGGCCATGCTGAAGTTTAGCCAGTGGTGGCGGCGGTCTGTGCGAGGGGGATGGGCGATCGCAGAAGGTAAGAGCATGTACGGAAATTCTCCCGAACAGTATATGATTCGTCAAGCTAGAAGCGGTTGGCTTTGGGGCGCACTTATTCCCTTGTTGTCGTTGGGCCTGGCCTGGCCAACTTCAGGTATCAGCTTACTGCTATGGCTAGCGTACCCGCTGCTAGCATGGCGCATTTATCAGTATCGCCGGGGCTACGGGGATTTGCCTGCCCAAGCAAGACTCTATAGCTTCTATTGCGTACTCTCTAAATTTCCGCAGGTCTTAGGACAGATGAAATATATCCTAAACAAGTGGAGAGGCAAGCAGGCGACTCTGATTGAGTATAAGGCTGCCGCTAGTTGAAAGGTTGTCTAAGCAAAATTTGGGAAGCCTAAAGCGTAAATCTATAGTGATTAAGTTATCTAAAAGTTGTTCTGGAGTTATTCAATAATGGCAGCAACCTTAAGAGCTGCAGTCATCGGGACTGGTTTAATTTCCAAAGAGCACCTTTCCTTTCTCAAGACCTCCGAACTCTCTGAGCTAGTAGGGGTTTGCGATTTATCTCCGGCGGCGGCCGATTACGCAGCCGAGCAGTTTCAAGCGGCAGCGGCTTTCACGGACTATCGGGAAATGCTGGCGACGGCAAAACCAGATGTTGTCCACATCTTGACGCCGCCTCAGCTTCACAAAAGCATGGCCAGTGACTGTCTCAAAGCTGGCGCTCATGTTATTTGTGAGAAACCCATCACGCTGGCCTATGACGACTTCAAGGATTTGTGGGAACTGGCCCAGCAGTGCGATCGCTACCTGATTGAAGACCAGAACTATCGCTTCAACCAGCCCATTCTAGAAATTCAGCGCCTGATTGCAGCAGGAGAACTGGGCGATGTCCAAGAAATAGAAGTGCGATTAGCCCTAGATATCCGGGGGGGCGGGCGCTATGCTGACGAGAATTTGCCTAGCCCAGTTCACAAACTACCTGCTGGTGTAATTCACGACTTCATTACTCACCTCTGCTATTTAGTCTTTGCCTTTGCTCCGGAAGCTAGCTTTGACCGCATTAGCGCTGCCTGGAGTAATCATGGTGGGGGGGATCTGTTTAAATATGACGATCTTGACGCGCTCCTGATTAGTGACACTCTCCACAGCCGTATTCGCTTTAGCTGCCGTACCCAACCAGACTGCTTTTATCTCTGTGTCCGGGGTTCTAACGGCTATGCTGAAACCGATTTGTTTCAGCCTTACCTACGCTGCGTCAAACCTCGCAGTGCTGGTAAGCAACTAACGCCTTTGGTCAATCATTTTCTGACAGGGCGCGAGTTTATCAGCGCTAGCGTTCGCAACTTTAGGCGCAAAGTTATGCAGAAAACGCCATACGAAGGGCTACACCGACTTTTAGATCAAACCTATCGGGCCATCCGTGATGGTAACGCGCCTCCCATCGGCTTTGATCATATGGCTCGTCCCAGTCGTTTAGTTGAAGCATTGCTAGTAGACAATAATCAGTTATGAAGCTTTTAATCACTGGTGCCTCCGGTTTTTTAGGTCGAGCTGTTGTGACTGCAGCGCTGCAGCAGGGGCATCAGGTTGCAGCGATGATTCGACCTAAAACAGATGAAACCCGGCTTAGCTGGCACAACCATGCAGCCGTTGAGCTAGTTCGCTTAGACCTACGCCAGCGGCGTGGTCTGACTGAGGCGGTAGCCGGATGCGATGCGGTTATTCATCTGGCCGCGGTTAAAGGCGGCGATTTCTACGAACAGTTTGCTGGCACCGTGATGGCGACGGAAAATCTGCTCAGTGCGATGTCAGAGGCAAACGTCAAGCGGCTGGTTGCAATCAGCACGTTCTCCGTCTATGACTATCTGGAACTGCCCCAAGGAGCCTTACTGGACGAAAATGCGCCGATTGAGGATGAGCCGGATGATCGCGATGGCTATGCTCAAACCAAGCTGATCCAGGAAAAGCTAGTCCGAGAGTTTCAAAAGCATAACTCTGGGCAGGTCACAATTATCAGACCAGGGATGGTCTACGGACCCGATAATCTCTGGAATCCCTGCCTGGGAGCAGAGTTCGGTAGTCGCTTTCTACGGATTGGCTCGTCAGGACGGATGCCGCTAACCTATGTGGAAAACTGTGCTGAAGCGATTGTGATGGCGGCGGTGAAAAATGAAGCCATAGGGCAAACCATCAATATCGTAGACGATAATCTACCGACCAAAAGAGGCTTTGCTCAAGCCTTGCTACAGAAAGATCCGAGTCCGCCTAAGGTAGTGCCTGTTAACTGGGGCTTTATGCGGTTGTTGGCCGGAACGGCGTGGTTTGTGAACCAAAAGTTCCTGCAGGGGCAGGCAAGGCTCCCCGGACTGCTCGTACCTGCTAAGCTACACGGGCGCTTCAGACCTCACCGCTATAGTAATCAAAGGGCCAAGCAGCTATTGGGATGGTCTCCCAGGTATGCCCTAGATGAGGCGATCGCTCGCAGTCTTCAAAATAGCTAAACGCCTAGCCCGTGAAGGCGGCGAATCAATCTCACTGACAAACTTTTAATTTTTTATGCGCATTGCCTATCTGACAGGTGAATATCCGCGAGCAACTGATACCTTTATTCAGCGTGAAGTCGCTGCGCTCAGAGCATTGGGTTTAGAGATTCAAACCTTCTCTATTCGCAGACCTGACGAAGCTCATTTGGTCGGCCAAGAGCAGCGAGAGGAACGCGATCGCACGCTTTACCTGCTGCCTGCGAACTTGTTAGAGCTTTTATTCGCTCACATTGCGCTGCTGCTAGGTTCACCCCTACGCTATTTCAAAGCTCTATCTCTCGCCCTCAAAACCTGTCAGCCTGGAATTAAGGGAGCCATCTATCAGCTTTTTTACTTTGCTGAAGCGGGTATCTTAGCAGCGCGGATCAACCGCCTTTCGATCCAGCATCTGCACAATCACCTGGCAAACTCGAGCTGCTAGCATCGCCACCGTGCAGCTCGAGTTTGCC
>JAAHIC010000386.1 GCA_010671965.1 Leptolyngbya sp. SIO4C5 | reverse complement strand
TCACACTGGGCTCCTATAATGAACCTAGTGTGTTCAAAGAGGTCTTCACTCAGGTAGGGATTTACTCACCTAAGTTGTGTATTCCGCATTGATGCGCACATAGTCATAGCTGAGGTCGCAGCCCCAGGCAGTTCCTTTCCCGGGTCCGTTACCGATGCTGATTTGAATGTTGACCGTATTATCCGGCGTTAGATATTCCCCTGCAGCCACCTGCTTCAGATAGGCATTGGCAGCCTGCCGGTCGAAGGGCTGGGGCTGTCCCTGCTCCATCAGCAGCAGATCGCCCAGCATTACCTTTAGCTCCTCCTGCTCAAAAGGCACCCCGGCTCGCCCTGCGGCTCCGGCAATCCGCCCCCAGTTGGGATCGCGGCCAAAAATAGCTGATTTGACTAAAGAAGATCCGGCCACTGTCCGGGCTACAAGCTGGGCGGCAGCATCATTGACCGCTCCGGCAACGCTGACTTCCACCAGGCAGGTAGCCCCTTCTCCATCGCGGGCGATCGCCTTGGCTAAGTAGATACAAACCTCCGTCAGCATGGCCTCTATCTTTTTCGCTTCTGGCCCCATTTCAGTGATGGCGGGGGTGCGAGACTGGCCGTTGGCCAAGGCGATGAGTGAGTCATTGGTGCTGGTATCGCCATCTACGGTGATTTGGTTAAAGCTGCGATCGGCAGCACGCTTCAGCATGTCCTGCCAAAGCTGATGGGAAACGCTGGCATCACAGGTGATAAAGGATAGCATCGTCGCCATATTGGGATGAATCATGCCAGAGCCTTTAGCAATGCCGCCAATCCGCACCGGGCGATCGCCGAGGCGAGTTTCTAAAGCAATTGACTTAGGCACTAGGTCAGTGGTCAAAATCGCTTTGGCAGCCGTCTCAGCTCCGGCCACAGAGGCGGCATCGACCAGTTCCGGCATCGCCTGCTTTAGCGGCTCCATTTTGATCCGCTGGCCGATGACCCCTGTAGAAGCAATCAAAATGGAACTGGCTGGCACCGCTAGCGCCGCCGCCAAAGCCTCAGCACTTTCGATCGCATCCTGCCAGCCCTGGGTACCCGTACAGGCGTTGGCCTGACCCGCATTGCAGAGAATGGCGCGGGCGACAGCTTTTTCCTCTAGGCGCTCACGGCAGTAGTCTACGCAGGCAGCTCTTACCTGGCTAGTGGTGAACACACCCGCCGCGATCGCATCGGTATCTGAGACAATCAGCGCCAAGTCCAAAGCACCCGACGGCTTTAGTCCCGCTTTAATCCCTGCAGCACGAAAGCCCTTAGGCGCGGCAATTCCCCCTGAAACCTGCTGCCAGTCTGCCATAACGTCCTCTTCTCACTACTGCATGAGAGGGGATTATAGCAGGCTTTCCGATGGCTGAATTCTGCAGGTGAAGGCTTCATGACTCTTAACTATAAGGATTCGGCTCCGGCTTAGCGGCTGAATTTCTGTCATTCTCACCTCATTTCTTTTATTCTCAGGTCACTTACGGGCGATTTTTGACGCAGCTTGTTGACGACACAACTCCTCTCGCTCTCCTCAAGTTGCTTTATAGTTGAAAAACTGACTATGACTAATTTGATTGCCGGAGGCCAGTTTGAGTTTTTCTGCAGAAGATTTTGCCAAAGCTTTAGAGCAGCACGACTATCAGTTTCAGAAAGGTAGCGTGGTGCGTGGCACGGTCTTTAGCCATACAGACCAAGGGGCCTACGTAGATATTGGCGGCAAGGCAGCGGCGTTCCTACCGCTGAAAGAAGCCTCACTGAAAAAGATTACGCCGGCTGAGCTGCCGGAAATTCTGCCTCTAGAGGAAGCCGGCCAGTTTTTGATCATTCGGGATCAAAATGCCGACGGTCAGGTAATTCTGTCAATTCGTGAGATGCAGCTCAAGCAGCTTTGGCAGCGCCTCAGCGAAATGCAGGAAGCCAATGAGACTCTGCAAGTTACCGTCAACGGGACCAATAAAGGCGGCGTTCTAGCTGATGTGGACGGTCTGCGGGGCTTTATTCCGCGATCGCATTTAGCGGTACGAATCGACGATTTAGAAAGCCTGGTGGGACAAACCCTGACGGTGGCTTTTCTAGATGTCTCGCCCGAAGCGAATAAGCTAGTGCTGTCGGAGCGCATCGCCGCCCGCTCAGCCAGAATGAGCCGCCTCGAACTCGGCCAGCTCATTGAAGGCACAGTCGCCAATATCAAGCCCTTTGGCGTCTTTGTTGAATTTGACGGCGTCACGGGGCTGCTGCATGTCAATCAGGTCAGCAAAAACTACGTCGATTCGCTGCCTAATTTGTTTCAGGTCGGGCAGGCCATTAAAGCCGTTGTGGTCAACGTAGACGAAACTAACCGCCGTATTTCGCTTTCAACCAAGGTGCTGGAAAAGTTTCCGGGTGAAATGCTGCAAAAGCAGGATGAGCTGATGGCAGATGCGGAAAATCGCCTACAGTCAATCAGTAAGGTTCTGGCCGAGGCCGATATTTAAGCTATGGGTACCGTTTGGGAACTCGATTTTTATTCACGCCCCATCGTGGACGATCGCGGTAAAAAGGTTTGGGAAGTGCTGATTGTAGAAGGCGCTCAGGGCGTCAATTCGCCTCATAAAGACCTGTTTCAGTACAGCAAGTTTCTATCCAACACCGAAGTCAATTCCATTCAGCTTCAGGCCGCCATTGAGGAAGCGATCGCGCAGGCCCCTGCCCCCCCCAGCCGGATCCGCTTCTTTCGCTATGCGATGCAGGCCATGATTGAGCGGGCCTGCAATGCGCTCAATATCGCCGCCAAGCCCAGCCGTCGCACCTTGGCCCTGCAGCAGCTTTTAGAGCAGCGTCAGGCAGCGGTTTACCCGCAGGAACCGGGCTATCAGCCCTCCACTAACCCCGTCGTCAGCGCCCCACCCCCTGCGCCTAAAGCCTTGCCCGACGCCCTAGTAGGTCAGCAGTGGGCCTTTGTCACCCTGACGGCGCAGGACTTTGCCGATATGCCTGAGTGGGAAATTGACTTTGGCGAAGCTTTTCCGTTGGAGATGGTTGGCGTCTCCCCGGATCAGCGCATTCCCGGCGTGATTATTTTTTCACCCAGGGCGCTGCCCCTAGCCGGTTGGATGTCGGGCCTAGAGCTTGCCTACCTCAACGCTAGCCCCGCCCCTCAGCCCGCTCAGCTTCTGCTCGAAACCGGCACCACCGAGAGCTGGATTCTAGCCAATCTCAATACGCCTAAGGCCCAAACCGAAGCCCAAAACTTCGAGCAGGCTAAGCAGGCCGCCAACCAGGTTCACTTCGTAGCAGTGCAGTCTTCGCCAGAAGCTGAATCCTTTGCTGGCTTCTGGCTGCTGCAGGAGCGGCTGTTTGGCTAGTGACTATGCACTCTTCTCTAACGTCAAGACAGTTCTTTTGGCGGCGCGTAGGCACCTACGCTCTGATGAGCGCGATCGCGCTGATTATGCTGCTGCCGCTGCTGTGGCTGATCAGTACCGCCTTCAAGTCTCCCACTGAAAATATTTTTCAGTTTCCGCCCCAGTTCATTCCCCGCCAGCCCACCTTGCAGAATTTCGTGGCGGTTTGGCAGGCTAACCCCTTTGGCCGCTACTTTTTCAACAGCACCCTGGTAGCGGGGCTGACGGTGGTGCTCAATTTGCTGTTCTGTGCTCTAGCCGCCTATCCCTTGGCCCGTCTGTCTTTTCGCGGACGAGAGGTCATTTTTTCTATTATCGTGTCCACCATCATGATTCCGTTTCAGATTGTGATGATTCCGCTGTACGTTTTGACAGTGCAGCTTGGGCTACGGAATACCTATTTAGGCATTATTTTTCCATCGTTGGCGTCGGCCTTTGGTATTTTTTTGCTGCGGCAGGCATTTCAGGGAGTGCCCAAGGAGCTAGAGGAAGCTGCCCGCATGGACGGCTGCAGCGAGCTGGGTATCTGGTGGAACGTGATGATTCCGGCGGTGCGCCCGGCCCTGGTGACGCTGGCTATCTTTGTGCTGATTGGCTCCTGGAGCGATTTTCTCTGGCCGCTGATCGTCCTCGATCGCCCTGAAATGTATACCCTGCCGCTAGGCGTAGCTAAGCTGGCGGGAGGGCTTTCTGGGGATGACTGGCGGCAAATTGCCGCTGGCTCGGTCATTTCCGTCGCGCCGATAATTCTAGTGTTCGTGGCCCTGCAGCGCTACATCGTGCCCACCGACTCCGGCAGCGGCCTCAAAGGGTAAAGTTAAGCAGTGGTCATGCCTATCAGGTTTTGATTTTTCAATTGGGGCATCGGTAGCGGCGCGACACAGCTAAAATTGCAGCTTTTGCAGGTTGGCGTTGAACATAGCGCAACCCAACATCGGCAAGGCTTCTGTTGAGTTTTCCGTTGTTAGCCAACCTCCATTCTTATGCCGGTCATTCCAGTAGCGTGGGCACCGCCCACTATCCGAAAAGTTGCGGCTTGGATGACATACTCAGGAGCGCGAGAGACGCTGCACCGCCTTGCCGCCCAAACGGCGATCGGTATCGGCCAACAAAGCCGGAATTTTATCAGCGTGAGGACTTTGAGCTAAACACTGGCTCAAATCAACCGTTTCTAAGCTGTCTGCCTTGCCGCCTGGAAACCAGTGCCCGCCATTGCCCAGCAGATTGTAGCGGGCCTGACCGTACTCTTCCATGTCAAAGGCTTCCAATAGATTGCGCAGCCACAAAATTACGGGAATGTTGATATTTTCTGGCGTATTTTCTGGGGCAGGTAGCCCTACCTTCCAGGTGCGGAGCCACTCGGCCCCCAAGCGGGCGATCGCCGCCTGCTGCAAACGCTGCAGAATGGGCGGCAAAATCTCTGCGGCCTGCTCTAACAGCGGCAGTGCCTTTAAATGTTCATCAAAATCACTGGGTCGGGCTGCGCCTAGACTGAGCGTATGAACTTGGGGATGGCTGAGACAAAACAGGTCGTTGAACACCATTGGACTCAGGGGCGCACACAGATCTACCAGTCGCTGCGAGGGGCTATAGAGATGGCCGCCCTTATCCGAGGGGCTAATAATAAACACCCCCATGTCGTGGCGCTGAGCGGCAGCGATCGCAGGCCAGTTGTCCTGAAAAATGTAGTACCAGTGCAGATTGACATAGTCGAACTGTCCGGTTT
>JAAHIC010000385.1 GCA_010671965.1 Leptolyngbya sp. SIO4C5 | reverse complement strand
GACGAATACGATGACCAATGGCTGAACTGATAGAAAAGTGTTTCATGGCAGTCTCCTGGGGAAACAAAACTGTAGCTCTGTAGATACGAAGCGCAGAATTACAGTTAAAAATTAGAACAAGCTGAATTCTATGAATCTGAGATTTTTATCTCTTCTATCTGAGGATATATTCAGCTTACACGGCTTTAAGATTAGCCAATGAGCTATCCTCTTGGGGCTAATGCATGAGGGCGATAATTTGACTTTATCTGTTTACAATTGTTTAGCCAAAACTGCTATTAAACCCATCCGATTCGCTACCGGGGCGATCGCTTTGGCAGTAGCGGCGCACTAAGCGGGAGCCGGTCTTGTGATTGGCTGCTAAAAAACCGGACTTTGGGCTCAGCCCAACTAACCTCTCAGAGGTCACCCCCGTCAGGAATTGTGATCTCTATCATCCCAAACGGTCACCGTTGTCACGGTGTTGCCCAAAACCCGTCACAGTAAACGCCTAGAAAAATCACGGAATCTAGCGGTTGATGTCACTGTTTTAATTTGCTGGTCGCTGCAATATAGGTACATACAAGGAGCCAAGATTCGTTTTTGCCCCCGCCTTGAGGATCCTGCCATATGACCACCATTTAACTGATTCACTCTTCTCTCATAAGTTTTGACCACACTCCCTCAACCCTGCCTCTGGTGGGGTTTTTTCTTAGGGTGGATTTCAGCGTCCTCTCAGGGCAGTACGCTAGTCTAGCGGACGGATAAAGATATCCTAAGAAGTAAGACTGGGTTTGTTGCTGAGGATCGCCCCTATGCAAATTTATTTGGACTACAGCGCTACAACGCCAACCCGCCCGGAAGCGATCGCGGCGATGCAGGCAGTCATGGCTGAGCAGTGGGGCAATCCGTCGAGTCTGCATCAGTGGGGCAACCGAGCGGCAACCGTCATCGAGCGATCGCGGATGCAGGTCGCTGATCTAATCAACGCGCCGATTGATGCCGTTGTCTTTACCGCTGGGGGTACCGAGGCCGATAATTTGGCGGTGCTGGGCGTGGCCCGTCGCTACCGGCAGCCCCAGCACCTGATCATTTCTAGCGTGGAACATTCCGCCGTGGCTGAACCGGCTAGGCAGCTAGAAGCGCAGGGCTGGCAGGTCACGCGCTTGCCAGTTGATCAGGCCGGACAGGTGAACCCGCGCGACCTGGCAGCGGCGCTGCGGCAGGACACGGTGCTAGTGTCGATTATCTATGGTCAAAGTGAGGTGGGGACGCTGCAGCCGGTTGAGGCGCTGGGCCGCCTTGTGCGCGATCACGGAGCGCTCTTTCATACGGATGCGGTGCAGGTAGCCGGACGCCTGCCGCTAGACGTGCAGACTCTGCCCGTAGACCTGCTCTCCATGTCCAGCCATAAAATCTATGGGCCGCAGGGAGCCGGAGCGCTCTATGTCAAACCTGGCGTCGAGCTGACGCCGCTGCTGGGGGGCGGCGGTCAGGAGTTCAAGCTGCGCTCAGGCACCCAGGCCGTACCGAATATTGCCGGGTTTGGCGTGGCGGCAGAGCTGGCCGCTGAGGAGATGCCTGCCGAGACGGTACGGCTGATTCATCTACGCGATCGCTTATTTAGCCAGTTAGCAGATACTCCCGGACTGCAACCCACAGGCGATCGCCGTAACCGGCTACCTCACCACGTCAGCTTTTACCTGACGGCAGCCGACGGGGAACAGCTCAGCGGCAAAACCCTGGTGCGGCAAATGAACTTGGCCGGAATTGGCATCAGCGCTGGCTCTGCCTGTCACAGCGGCAAGCTCTCCCCCAGCCCGATTCTGAAAGCGATGGGCTACAGCGATCGCGCTGCTAAGTCGGGCATTCGTCTTACTCTAGGACGGCAAACCACAGAGGCCGACGTTGACTGGACAGCGTTGGTGCTGCAGCAGATTTTGGCTCGCTCCCAGGCAGCACCCCTCATTTCAAAACTGAGGTAAATCCAGGCAGCGATCGCCTCTAGAACCTACCTGTGGGAAGATGGCTAGGCAATTGCTTTCTGTAGCTGCCCATGCAACTGATTGACTGGCTGATTGTTTTAGCCTACCTGGTGTTCACTTTAGGGCTGGGCTTGTTTTTAGCCCGCAAAGCGTCCGGGAGTCTGGTGGATTTTTTCGTCTCTGGGCGATCGCTGCCTTGGTGGCTGGCGGGGACGAGCATGGCGGCGACTACCTTTTCCATTGATACGCCGCTCTACATTGCTGGGGTCGTGGGCAGTCGCGGTATCGCTGGTAACTGGGAGTGGTGGAGCTTTGGCATTGCCCATGTAGTGATGATCTACGTGTTTGCGCGGCTGTGGCGACGCTCGGAGATCGTCACCGATGCGGAACTCACCGAAGTACGCTACGGCGGCAGAATGGCGGCGATTTTGCGGGGTACGAAAGCCTTCTTATTTGCGGTGCCGATCAACTGTATTGGCATCGGCTACGCCATGCTGGCGATGGTCAAAGTGATTGATGCCCTAGAACTGTGGCAGAGCTTGGGAATTGACCCCGGTGAGGGACTGAAGCTGTGGAGCGTGATTGGCATCAGCTTTTTAGTGCTGCTCTATGCCGGATTTTCTGGCCTGTGGGGAGTGGTGGCGACTGACTTTTTCCAGTTTTTCCTAGCTCTATTTGGCGCAGTTGTGGTGGCGATCGCCGCTGTGAGTTCCGTGGGCGGCATGGGCAGTTTAATCTCTCAGGTGCAGGCGGTGACGGAGCAGGATGTGCTGTCGCTGGTACCCCTCACCTGGAACAGTTCCGGGCTGGCGTGGGGAGAAACGGCAGGCATCACTGCCGGTACCTTTTCGGCCTATGTTTTTTTGCAGTGGTGGGCTTTTCGGCGCAGCGACGGCGGCGGCGAGTTTATTCAGCGGCTGGCGGCCTCTAAAACCGAGGCTGAAGCCGAAAAGGCCGCCTGGTTTTTCAATATTTTGCACTATGTCGTCCGCACCTGGCCCTGGATTTTAGTGGCGCTAGCGGCGATTGTGCTGTATCCCGACTTAGGCGATCGCGAGCTGGGCTATCCCAAGCTGATGCTGGATTTTCTGCCGCCGGTGCTGCTGGGCATTGTGGTGGCCTCCCTGGTGGCGGCGTTTATGAGCACGGTGTCTACGTTGATCAACTGGGGCGCTTCCTATTTGACCAACGATCTCTATAGCCGCTTCATCCGGCCCGACGCCAGCCAGTCAGAGCTGGTGCTAGCCGGCCAGATTGCCTCCATTTTGGTAACAGTTTTGGGGGCGATCGCCGCTTTTTACTTTGAAAACATCACCACTATCTTCCGGCTGGTGATTGCCGTGGGAACGGGGCCAGGGCTAGTTCTGATTCTGCGCTGGTTCTGGTGGCGGATCAACGCGGCGGCGGAACTGGCATCAATGCTGGCTGGCTTTTTCATCGGCCTGTTTACCAGCATCGTCCCCGTTTTGACAATTGAGGATTTTGGCCTCCGCTTGCTGGTGACAGCCGGCATCACCACTGTCATCTGGATTGGCGTCATGCTGATGACGCCGCCGGAGTCAGAGGAAACCCTCGATCGTTTTTATCAGAAAGTTCGCCCCGGTGGCCCTGGCTGGCACCGCCAGCGGATCCGCACCGGCCTCAGTCCGGCTCAAGATCTCAAAGTTGATATTCAGCGGGTACTGGCGGCGCTGCTGCTGTTGTTTGGGGCCATGTTTGCCGTTGGCGGCTTTTTGTTGCTGCAGTCGCTGACGGGCTGGCTGTCTCTGATTATTGCTGTAATTGGGGCCGTGTGGCTGCGGCAGCTAAGCAAGCGCTATCCGGTCGCACCAGCCCCGCGACCTGGGCTGAGCGATCGGCCAGAGTCCTCCGATGAGCGGTAGGATGAGAGTATTCACAAAACTTGATAATAGGCTTTAGGTGGATTCGAGATGGCCTTCTTTCGTTCCTACGTTGCTCCGTTCTTGATTGTGGTGGTTTTTCTGATTGCGCTAATAGCCGTCAGTGCCCGCATTGTTCTGCCCAGCGACATGATGGCACCAGCACCGATAGAGGAGATGGACGGGGTCAGTGCGGCTCCCGACCTGTCGTTGAATACCGCCTTACCCCCAACCCTTTCGGCGCTCCTACACGGTCAGCCCGACGCTGCCTAACCCGCGCCGCGTGAGTATGTTCTCTCTGCCTGGCTACGAGCTGCGCCTTGGCTCTAGGCGCGATCGCCCGCTGCTAGCTCAGTTTATGCGGCGCACCTACCAGGAGCTAGGCAATGTCCAGACGGCTGCGCACTTAGACGCCACAATAGAGCAGCACTTCTCTGCCGAAACGCCGCTGTGGTGGCTTTACCCGACCCTGCCAGAAACAAATAGCTTAGCTCAGGTGCAGCCAGTAGGCTGTCTGTGGCTGGGCAATGCGGTTGACCCGCTCAGCGGCGATCGCCATGCCTACGTGCTATTGCTCTATATAGATCCTAACTATCGCCGCCAGGGCCTAGGAACTGCCCTGATGCAGCAGGCGATCGCTTGGAGCCAGGCCCGGGGCGATCGCCAGATTGGCCTGCAGGTGTTTTGTCAAAATCAGGCGGCAGTGCGGCTCTATGAAAAGCTGGGCTTTTCCTCGCAGGCGCTGTGGATGACGAAGGGAGTTAGCGATAGTTAGTAAACTGTAGCGCCATCGGCCAGTCTTCCTGCTTGATTAGCTGAATAGCTGACTGCAGATCGTCCTTAGATTTGGCTGAAATCCGGACGGCATCTCCCTGGATTGACGCTTGCACCTTCTTCAGGTTGTCGCGGATCAGCTTGGTAATTTTTTTGGCGCTTTCCTGATTGATGCCCTTTTGCAGCTTGATCTCTTGGCGCACTCGGTTGCCGCTGGCAGATTCAACCTTGCCAAAGTCAAAGATTTTCTGAGAGAGCTGACGCTTAGCGGCTTTGGTCTGCAAAACGTCATGAATTGACTGCAGCGTCATGTCGCTGTCGGTTTCAATGGTGATGGTTTCGTCACCCAGGTCGATGCTGGTTTTGGTATTTTTTAAGTCATAGCGGCTAGTCACTTCGCGCCGAGTCTGATCAAGGGCGTTGACCAGTTCTTGCCGGTCAAAGTCGCTCACCACATCAAATGAATAAGATGAAGCCATCACCATTGAAACCA
>JAAHIC010000384.1 GCA_010671965.1 Leptolyngbya sp. SIO4C5 | reverse complement strand
TTGGGGAGCTTGCGGTAAAATGGAGTTTTAGGGCGGCGTTCGCGGACGTTTCCGCAAGAAATCAAGCTAAAACCGGGTACCCAATTTGAAAGCTGATCGGTCTGTTTTAGATTGTCTAGAAATCCTAAATTGAAAAATAAGCGATCGCGCTTCTCTCTTAGCTTTACCGGATATTGATCAGCTTTAGGCATAGGAACGTTTCCAGAAATGCCGGTGATCTGCTGATATCGATGCAGTAGTCTGGGACAACTAACCCAGACAATCGGTTGGCCAGGACAGAAAACAGGTAGCCAAACTAAGGAAGCATACTCAAACTTAACCAGAGCTTCAGTTGTGCCTCCATCTTCTCGGCCCTGTATAGCGGTATGACCATACCAATACTGCTCATCAATTTCTTGAGGAACCGTGACTTTTTGTTGTATAGATTTTTGCTCCAGCCATTCAAGTCGTGATAGACGAAGCTCTTTACCATTTTCAAGAATTTCTACAATTTCTCGTTCCAGAGGGTGGGGTACTTCTATCCCACCTGCCTTCAATGCTTTTTCGAGCCAAAATTGTCGCTTGATACGCATATCAGCTCTGAATCGACCGCGAATCGAACTGCCCGGAATAATGCCCGTCTGCGTAAACTGATCGCGAAAGATGAGATTCAAGTTGCCGGTTTCTTCACCGGCGCTCGCGCCCACATGAAGCGGAGCCAACGTTTCGATGATGCCGTAGGCTTTGTGATACATAAGTTTGAGCTAATTCAAAGAGGGTTAGTCAGCTATCTACAGGAAACTCGATTAGGCGATCGCCTGAGCGTGTTTTTGGTTAGGCGCAAGCTGCACCTTATCAGCAGGTAAAGGCAGAGCCAAGCCGCAGCCCCAGCGATTCATATAGGGGCCTTCTTGAGGAAACCACTCATCCGGCCAGTCTGACCAACTGCAGTTAAGCGCTTCCTCAAAGATATAAACGCTACCGGCTGGCACCGCATATCGACCGCGTGAAAGACGAGCGGGTTTATTAGCATCCTTGCGACCTAGACGATATCGAAAGGGGGTTGGGCGTGCAGTCAGCACGGTAGCTAGCTTGTCACGCCAAGCCTGGGGAAAACGGTAGGAAAGCCGGTTCGAGCCCCATACGGCCGGAACAAGCAGAGCGCAGATATGCTGAATGGGTTCTGCTAGCAGCGCTTTCATGGGATTGGCCAGAGGTAGGCAGTTGACTTCCACCAGATGGCTTTCGCCGCCAAAGCGATACCAGCCTGACTCTAATTTCTGATTAGCCAGATACACCAAACAGGTACCCGGTTCCATCTGTACCCCGTTCTCCAGGAAGAGGCTACCCGTGGCGGCTTCGTCATCAGACTCAACGACGCGCCGCTGGTCAGTTGCCAATCGCGGATGTAGGTGAGGCACGTACGTCCAGGGAGGATTGGTTACCACGGCCTGGGGCGATCGCCACTGGTCGATGGCAATCCAGCTTTGGCTCTCGAACTTTCCGGTTGGGCTTTCGCCGTTAGTCTCTAGCCAAACGTAGGCGTCCCCATCCTCATCACGGTGGGGATAGCAGATCAACTGATGCTTGAGCTCTCCCGCTTCGCTCAGGTAGTTACGCGGCGTAGGCACGTAGAAAATTTGCTGATCTTCGCGGTGTACCTGCTCGGTTTTGGCCCAAAAGGGACCTGCTAGCCGCAAGGGCGCTAGAACCTCATGGAGCTTGCTAGCTGATGCAGCAGCCATTTGCTCACTAGCAGCGTGGGCAAACAGGCCCGAGAGTGTAGCGGCACTGGGCGGAAAGTGCGTCCCCGATCGTCCAACTAGGTTTTCTGGTGAGAGGAATCGACCAGCACTGCCGTAAAGCAGGCCCAAGGGTTCTACGGTGATTAGGTGTTGGAATGGCTGCGACATAGATGAAAGCCCACTTTGGCAAGATTGATAATCCACTGATTGACCGCCTGATGCACCTGAGTCGTATCCAACTGCTGCTCAGCGGTGAGATAGGAATCGCGATCGCCGAGCAGTCCCCCGGTAATTTGGTCTGTGGTTGGATCCACCTGATTCCAGAGGGCTGGGTGTTCTAAATCGAGGGCATCAGACGACATTAGCTCGTAGAAGCTTTGCCGATCGTCTACCTGCCAGGCGCTACAGTTTTGCTCAGCCCTGGCAAGGGCAGCCGCCTCGGTGAAATACACCTGGAATAGGCGCAGAGCCACGATGGACTGGCTGCCGGCAAAGGCATGGCGGGCCTCAAGCGTAGCCACATCGTTATATAAATGAGTCCACTGGTCGGTGCCGTTTTGCGGTGTGCGATCGATATAGTCCTGAAGGACGGGCAAGAAGCGCCAGGGGCAACCCCACTCTAAATGGTTACCACCATTGAAAAGCACCCGTAGCGCCAGGCGATCGCGGCCCTGATTTTTGGCAGACTTCTCGGCTAGGCGGCAGTGCTGCAGCACGTCTCGCTGTGGGACACGCGGCGCGGCCCAGACAAAGCCGACGCTAACGCTAATCGGTTGCTGATGCGATTGCCAAATTTCTGGATTGAAGCGATAGAACCACTCAAGACACTCGCTAGCCCTTAGCTCTGGCTCGGGAGGATTGCGGTATAAAACTCCTAAAAAGTCATCACCGCCAGCATAGATGATGCGTCCGTTATAGATGCTGCGGCCTGAGCGTTCTCGGGCGCGGCGATCTGGAGCGGGGGGCAGATAGGTGTTCAGCCGCCAGCCCCACTGGCGCATCCGTTGACTAAAGGTATGCAGAATCTCTTCTTTCTCAGTCAGATTATTGGCCTGATTGCTTAAAGACTGGAGATATTTACCCGCGCGATCGCCATCGCCTTGAAACCAGCCTGTCCAGCGGCTGCTTTCAGCGCGATCGGCATCTTCGGTGCCGTCGGCTTCTTCTTCAGTTGTTATAGTTGATTTCCAACGGTTGATTGCTTTGAAGGATCTCGGTAGCTCCAGCTGAGATTGCACACCCGTAATCGCCTCGATGGTTACTAATCGCTTGATCAGTTCCGGAATACTGAGCTGCTCACGCGGCGTGATGATGCTTTCATTGAGATCGGCGTCATCGTTTGCAGGGGGGACAATGGCCTGGCTGAGCTGTTTGTAAAAAGCTTTAACTTCGTTTTCTTCGGCTTGCCTAGAGCGCTCATGAGGTTGGTGAAATCCCAGCGTCGGCCAAGCGCGCGAGTCTAGCCCTGTTAAGGTTGAGCTTTCGCCTACCCAGTTAATTCCAGTCCAGGCACGAGCATATTTGACCTGGTTAAGCTTGGCCCTGGCAGAATCAATGGAGTCACCCGTTGCCCAGAAAAATTCCCAGTTGTGATTACTCCACTCTCGCCAAGCCCTCTCCCAGTAATAATTCCAAGCCTCTTGCTGCTCGGAGAACTCAGCCTCTTTCCAGACCACGTTACTTTCAATCCAGCGGCGGCAGCTATTCACTAAAGTTTTCCAAGCTTTGTCTAAGGCAGCTTTGGCGTTTTCTTTTGGCAACCGGCCACGCACAATAATTTGGTTTGGCGTGCCATGAGCGACGTTAATCCGAGCCGGTGAAATAACCGGATCATCAGGCCACGGGGAGTGTTTGGGCTGCTCAAAGTAAGTCCGGGCTTCAGCGCAGATAGCATCGGCTAGATAAGACAGAATGATTGAGCTGCCATAGAGGTCTCGCAGTTTGCGCGACTTTTCGATGAAGCCCTGCACGGGGGCAAAGGTAATGGCGGTATAAACAGAAGCAGTCATACGCTCACCGAGATGGAGCAAAAATCTAAGGTGTTCATACCCTAACAGGGCATTGGAAGCAGGGTCTTCCAGGGACTAGGTTTAATGGAAATCGCCAGTTGAGGTAGAGCCTGACTGTCAAAATTCAGTCCAATATAGGAGCCGAGTTTCAGCTTGACAGCAGAATTTAAGTAATTCTTCGCCTCAGCAGCAAAAAACTTTACCCACCTGCAAAGCACTTGCCATGAACCGCAACCGCATTGTTGAAGCAATTTCAGACCCGACCAAGAATTTCATTGCCTTTTTTCTAGTGGGGACACTGGTATTCACTATTGTCTCGGATGGGGTCTCTACCCTTTTCTGGGAGCGGCTGAGTCCTTGGATGGTGGAGCGCTGGGGACTGAACCAGGCCGCGTTTGACCTCTGGCTGACGCTAACGCTGATGCTGGTGCTGCTAGGACTGACCTATTTCACTAACCTGACCCGCTGGTTGCGATCGCGCTTGCCTTTTTTGGCAATCAAAGAGATTCAGCAGGTCAATGTCAAACCGCTGGATCAGACTTACCCAGGGCTGATTGTAGCGATGAGTCCTAGCCACGCCTCTCCCGCTAAAGTCGCAATTGAGTTTCACTGGCAGCAAGGGGAGCCAAGGCAGCTAAAGCACTGCTGGATTCTCTGCACCGAGAAGTCAATGCCCTACGCAGATCAGCTCGCCAGTGAATTGGCTTTGAAAGGGGTCACCCAAACCCTGAAGCTGCACTACGGCAACTATGCAATCGAGGATCCAGAGCGTCCGGGCGAAAGACTAAGCTTACTGATACCCGATGATCTAGTGGATGACCCTAACTACATTCAGCGGTTGGTGAATGCCATCTATGCCGATGCGGCAGAATTTTCAGAGCCTTTGGCCGATGCTGAGGTGATTGCTGACTATACCGGCGGCACGAAGGGCATTACGGCAGGGATACTGCTAGCCTGCAGCCGTCCGGAGCGGCCTTTACAGTACATCAGTCAGTTACATCAGCCCCCAAGAATCA
This sequence comes from Leptolyngbya sp. SIO4C5, assembly GCA_010671965.1. Taxonomy (GTDB): domain Bacteria; phylum Cyanobacteriota; class Cyanobacteriia; order Phormidesmidales; family Phormidesmidaceae; genus Sphaerothrix; species Sphaerothrix gracilis. The sequence continues at coordinate 392 of JAAHIC010000384.1, read as the reverse complement.
TTGCGGTGGATGTGTCCTATGAGATCAAGCCGATTAAGCAGAAGCGACGGCGGAGACAGCATTAGCCTTCTCTCTAAATCCCTCTCCCAGGTTCAGGCGAAGATTTCGAGGATAGCCGCTAAATGTTTGAAAGATCACGTACGCACTGGTCAATTGTTAACAAGGTTTCGGAGAGTTGTTCTTCGACTGCGTGGGTTGGAAAGCGGAGGACTACTAACCCCAGCGTTTCTAGCTGTGCCTGTCGTTGGCGATCGCGATCGGGCTGATGGTCATGTATTGGACCGTCGATTTCAATGATGAGTCGTGACTGGGGTATATAGAAATCGACGACAAAGGGGCCGATCGGCTGCTGTCGCCGTACTTTGTAGCCTCTTTGTTTACGGCGTAGATGA
>JAAHIC010000383.1 GCA_010671965.1 Leptolyngbya sp. SIO4C5 | reverse complement strand
TGCCCTACAGGCGATCGCCCAGGGCCGAGCGTCCAATACAGAGTCTTACCTAGATTTTTATTGCCAAAAGTCTATTGAACCTGAATTTAGTAGAAAAACTAGAGATACCTTAGATGACGCAGTTCCTCATTCAGACGAGCTGGCTAGTACCGATTTACGGACTTTTAGGTGCAGTATTAGGACTGCCCTGGTCTATTGGGTTGGTGCGGCGAACCGGACCTCGTCCCGCCGCGTATATCAATATTTTTACAACCGTTTTGGCCCTGCTTCACGGTGGGGCAATTTTTCGCGGCATTTGGAATGAGGGCACCCAAGAGCTGGTCTTTAACTGGCTGCAGGCGGCTGATCTCAATCTTTCGTTTGCCTTTGAAATTTCAATTTTGAATGTCGGCTTTTTAGAGCTGATTACGGTGCTGAGTCTTTTGGCCCAGATTTACGCGCTGGGCTACTTGGAAAAAGACTGGGCGATCGCGCGGTTTTTCTCTCTCATGGGCTTTTTTGAGGGAGCAATGAGCGGTATTGTCCTCAGCAGCTCTCTCTTTGTCAGCTATTCTCTGCTCGAGATGCTGACGCTTTCTACCTACATGCTGGTAGGTTTTTGGTACGCCCAACCCCTTGTTGTCACAGCCGCCCGCGATGCGTTCTTAACCAAGCGCATTGGTGATGTTCTGCTGCTGATGGGCGTTGTGAGTTTAGCAGCCTTTGCGGGCGATCTGAATTTCAATCACCTCTATGAATGGGTCAAGACTGCTGATTTATCGCCGCTGACGGCAACCCTCTTAGGGCTAGCGCTGATTGCCGGACCGACCGGCAAATGTGCCCAATTTCCGCTGCATCTCTGGCTAGACGAGGCAATGGAGGGGCCAAATCCAGCCTCAATTATGCGAAACTCCGTGGTGGTTGCCTGCGGCGCTTATGTTTTGATCAAGCTGCAGCCGATTGTAATTCTGTCACCGATAGCGCTGACCGCGCTGATTGCCATTGGTGTCACTACCGCCGTTGGTGCCTCCCTAGTGGCGATCGCTCAGATTGACATGAAGCGGGCGCTTTCCTATTCCACCAGCGCCTATTTAGGGCTGGTGTTTATCGCCGTCGGTACGGAGTGGCCTGGAGTAGCCCTGACCATTCTCTTTACCCACGCAGTCGCCAAAGCCCTGATTTTCATGAGCGTGGGGTCAGTCATTTTAACCACGAATAACCAAAACCTGACCGAGCTAGGCGGACTGGGGGCGCGGATGCCGGCGACTACGTTTGCCTATGCGGTTGGCAGTCTGGGTCTGACGGGGTTCTTACCCTTTGGCTGCTTCTGGGGATTGCGCTTAGGAATTGATTTCCTGTGGCAGGATTATCCCTGGCTGGTGGCAGTTTTTCTGCTGGTCAACGCCCTGACGGCTCTCAATCTGGTGCGGATTTTTCGCTTGGTGTTCCTGGGCCAGCCTGAGGCTAAAACCCACTGCACCCCGGAAGTCGGCTGGACGATGGCGGTGCCGATGATTGTCTTGGCGGTTTTTACGCTGCTGCTGCCAGTGATGATGTATAAGCTGCTGCTGCTGCCGCCCTGGCGATACATCAATCCAACTGCGATCGCGCTGCTTGTGGCTTCTGGCGCTGTCGGCACCTTAATAGGTGCCACCATCTCGCTGAAGAAAATCTGGTCTAGACCGATTCAAAGACCTTTTCGATTGCTGCAGGACTTGCTGGCCTATGATTTCTACACCGAAAAGCTCTATCGCTTCACGGTGGTTTTAGCGGTTGACACCTTAGCCCGCCTCAGTAACTGGTTTGACCGCTATATCGTCGATGGCTTTGTCAATCTGATAGGCTTTGCCTCTCTCTTTAGTGGCGAAAGCCTCAAATACAGCATTTCGGGCCAGTCTCAAGGCTATCTCCTCACCATCGTTATTGGAGTTAGTCTGCTTGGCCTACTGATGACCTGGTCAATGTGGTAATTTTTGCCAAATCATGCTCAGCGCACTCATTTTTATTCCTATTTTCGGGGCTATCTTAGTCAGCCTTTGGCCCAGTAAGGTCCAGCAGTTGCGAGCTGTTGCGCTTGTTGTTGTGGCTCTAACCCTGGTGGTCAGCGGCATTTTAATCAGCCAGTTTGATATTGCTCAATCAGGGGGGCAATTCCAGGAGTTTTTGCCTTGGTTAGACAGCCTGGGGCTGACCTATCGGCTGAGTTTAGACGGGATTTCGCTGCCGTTAGTGTTCATCAACAGTCTGCTTGGCTTTATCGCTATCTATAGCAGCAGCGGCAATATTGCCCGGCCCCGACTCTATTTCTCTCTGATGCTGCTGATTAATGCCGCCGTAGCTGGTGCTTTCTTGGCCCAAAACCTGCTGTTGTTTTTCATTTTTTACGAGCTGGAACTGATCCCCCTCTACCTGCTGATTGCGATTTGGGGCGGGGCGCGGCGCGGCTATGCAGCCACCAAGTTTCTAATCTATACGGCCATTTCCGGCATTTTGATTTTAGGCGCTTTCTTGGGGCTGACCTGGCTATCAGGAGCCGCTACCTTTGACTACGATGTCCACATGTCTCAGAGTCTGCCGCTCTTTCAGCAGTTTGTTCTGCTGGGAGCGCTGCTGGTAGGATTTGGCATCAAAATTCCGCTTTTTCCCTTTCACACTTGGCTGCCGGACGCCCACGTAGAGGCTTCAACCCCGGTTTCAGTGCTGTTAGCGGGCGTGCTGTTGAAGCTAGGAACCTACGGTCTGCTGCGCTTTGGCTTGGGATTATTTCCGGTTGCCTGGACAATCCTAGCGCCAGGGCTGGCAACCTGGGCTGCCATTAGCGTTCTGTATGGGTCTTTGGCAGCGATCGCCCAGCAGGATATGAAAAAGATGGTGGCTTACAGCTCTATCGGCCATATGGGCTATGTGCTGCTGGCCTGTGCGGCGGCCACGCCCCTAAGCATCTTGGGCACCGTATTCCAGATGATCAGTCACGGCCTGATTTCGGCTCTGCTGTTTTTACTGGTTGGGATTGTCTACAAAAAGACAGGCACGCGGGATTTACAGGTGCTGCGGGGTTTGCTCAATCCTGAAAGAGGACTGCCTTTAGTCGGCAGTCTCATGGTGCTAGGCGTTATGGCTAGCGCCGGCATTCCCGGCATGGTGGGCTTTATTTCTGAGTTCCTGGTCTTTCGCGGTAGCATCGTTAGCTTTGGTCCTCAAACCTTGCTCTGTATGGTGGGTTCCGGTCTGACCGCAGTTTACTTCCTGCTGCTGGTCAACCGCGCCTTTTTTGGTCGGCTCAGCATTGGTCCCGTAACCAAGCCGGAAGAAATTGATCTGTGCTTGCCCTCTGTGCAGTGGAGCGAGCGAATTCCAGCGATCGCTCTGGCGCTGCTTATTACCTTCTGCGGTCTGCAGCCAGAGTTAATCACCCGCTGGACAGAAAATACCACGACGGCTCTCGTACAATCACTGCCGACGGCGATCGCCCAGATCTCCGAGCTGGCCTGCACAAGCCCTGTTGAAGACTGCCCGCTATGACAAACATGCTGACAACTTTTAGCCCCTATGCGATCGCAGCAGACTCAGACACCTATATCGCCCGCCTCCTATCGGGTCAGGCTTTACTGCCAGATACTCCAGATAACCTGTTAGAGGTTGTCGGCATTCTCAAAAGCTACGGCGTTGTTTTAGACGCTTATTCGATTAACCTCAACTACATCGCCGAACACCAGTTTTTGGTGCTGTTTCCTTTTTTCAAATACTTCAATGGTGAAGTGACTTGGCAGAAGCTGCTGCGTCACTGGTGGCATGACCGCATTAACTACGAATATGCCGAATACTGTATGCGGACGATGCTCTGGCACGGCGGCGGCGGTTTAGACGATTACCTGCATACGGCGGAATTTTCCCAGCTTTGCGAGCAGGCAATTCAAGCCAAAATCAGCTCAAACCCGATGATGTCAGCTCTGCACGGCCTATTTCCTCAGTTTTTGCCGGAGCAGGTGCGCCAGCTAGCCTATTACAGCGGTTTGGGTCAGTTCTGGCGGGTTATGAGCGATATGTTTTTGTCGCTGAGCGATCGCTATGACGCTAAAGAAGTCACCTCAATTCCCGATGTGGTTGATCACGTCAAGGCAGGCTTAGTTGAAGCGGCGACCAAACCCATTACCTACAGCGTCGAAATTAAAGGCCAGTCCTATTGGCTTTTACCGCCAGAGGCAGAACTCACCTTTTTGATGGATACGGCTGTCCCCTACGTAGAAGCCATCTTCTTCCGAGGGACGCCGTTTCAGGGAACGGTCTCCTATAACGCTCAGGCCAATCAGATCTCGCCCGATCAGGGTCGTTTCACCTACGGCGCTCTGTACGCCGATCCCCTTCCTGTCGGCGGTGCCGGTATCCCACCCACGCTGCTAATGCAGGACATGCGCCACTATCTGCCCGACTATCTCAGTACCTTCTACCGCCAAGGACTGCGGGGCGAAGCCGATATTCGCGTGCGTATCTGTCAGAGCTTTCAGAAGTCAATGTTTTGCGTGACTACAGCCGCTCTGATGGGGTTGCTGCCCTTTCCTGCCGATACGAGTGATCCTAAAGAGCAGCAGGCAAATCATGACTTTCTGGCCGTTTGGATGGAGCGGCTAGAAACCTCACGCCTAGACGTAGTTCAGGTTACTTAGGTTAGTCAGATAGCTGATAAGACTGGGCTCAGGCGGGGGGCAGCCCGTCTAAAATAAAGCGAATTTTTAGCAACCTCAGCCGCGCCAACCTTTGTGTTTCGGGCGAGGTTGTCCTGCGTTTAAAGCAAAAAAAGGGGGAATGTTCCCCCGGCTCAAAGCATCTCTGTGAAGAGACGCATAGGATAGTTAAAGGCCGTGAACTTAGTAAGCTAAGCCCATGCTGCGCGTGGTTTCAGCGCCGAGATAGACCCGAATACTGAGGTAATCGGTCGGGCAAGCGGTTTCGCAACGCTTGCAGCCTACACAATCTTGGGTTCGGGGAGATGAGGCAATCTGACCGGCCTTGCAGCCATCCCAGGGTACCATCTCCAAAACGTCCGTCGGACAAGCCCGGACGCACTGCGTGCAGCCGATACAAGTATCGTAGATTTTGACTGAGTGAGACATTGAATTTATGACTCCAATGTTAAAGATTTTCAATAGTAATCGGAAGAGCGTG
>JAAHIC010000382.1 GCA_010671965.1 Leptolyngbya sp. SIO4C5 | reverse complement strand
TTGCAGTCAAAATAAGAGAACGAAGTATCTGCATCCAACTTGCCATAAGCCGCGATCGCCTTTCAGATTCTCTAACGAGACGATTGGGAAAAATGTCCCTATCAACACCTTAAGGGCGATCGCCCTACAACATTGGCTACTTTTGAAGAAAGTTAAATCTTCATAAAATATCGTTTTGAAGTGCTGTAATGGTTTCTCAGAAACGGCTTGACACTGGCGGCTGCAATAGTGAAGCTAGTCAGCGACGGACTGATTGTCCTAATTGATCGCAGTTTTTATAGAAGAGAGATAACCTTGACTCAAGCTGTTCAACTGTCTGGACTTAAGCGCTGGGGGCAGCGTCTGCTCGCAGCCGTTTTGCTAACAGGCCAAGTCGTTATTCATCTCATTTCTCGCCCGATTCACCGCCGCAACACCGTTGAGCAAATGGCGGCTGTCGGCCCGGAGTCACTGCTAATTGCCCTCGTGACCGCCGCTTTTGTTGGCATGGTCTTCACCATTCAGGTGACACGCGAATTTATTAATTTTGGGGCCGGAACCGCTATTGGCGGCGTCTTGGCTTTGACTTTAGCCAGAGAACTGGCCCCCGTCCTCACTGCTGTGGTTTTAGCCGGACGGGTGGGCTCGGCCTTTGCGGCTGAGATTGGCACGATGCAGGTAACCGAGCAGATTGATGCCCTGCAGATGCTGCAGACCGATCCCATTGACTACCTAGTCATTCCCCGCGTGATTGCCTGCGCCCTGATGCTGCCCATTCTCAGCGTCCTTTCCTTTATTACGGGCATGACGGGCGGCCTAGTGATTGCGACCAATCTTTACAGCATTTCTCAGACGGTCTTTTTGGAATCAGCTCAAACTTTTCTAACGGTGTGGGATCTCGCCAGCGCCCTGATTAAGGCTTTTGTCTTTGGTGTGCTGATTGCTGTTATTGGCGCTAGCTGGGGCTTGACCACTAGCGGGGGAGCCAAAGGGGTAGGGCAGTCTACCACCACGGCTGTTGTCACCGCTCTTTTAGCCATTTTTGTCAGCAATTTCTTTCTGTCTTGGCTGATGTTCCAGGGGACAGGCAGCGCTGTGATGCGGAGTTTCTAATCGCTTAAAATAGGAGCAACTGCATCGACAATCGCTATGACACCGACTTCCGCCACTACTGCTACTGAAACTCGCCTCAGCCCCAGCTACAACTTGCCAACAGCGATTATTGCCCTAGGAGCGGTTTCCCTGCTGTGGCAGCCCTGGCTGGGAATTGTTTTGGCTGTTTTTGGCCTGTTTCTACTGGTGCAGGCGGTCAAAATTGGGCTAGCGTTCACTGAGACAGCGCTAGAGGTTTATCGGGGCGATCGCCAAATTCGCCGCTTTCCTTATCAAGATTGGCAAAACTGGGAAATCTTTTGGTCGCCTGTTCCCATTTTGTTCTACTTCAAGGAAGTCAACAGCATTCATTTTCTGCCGGTCTTATTTTCGCCCCAAGAGCTACGAGCCGCTTTAGAAACGCACCTAGCCTGGCTGGATCAATCGCCAAGCTGAATCGCGCAGTGTTACAGTTTGCCTAGTCTCAGTCCTATAGAGTGTTCATGGCTCCAGAAAACTTCTCGAATTCTGATACAGCGGCAGCGTCTGACAGCGCGGCTACCCCCAACTTAGAGCAGCAGGTGAGTCGCCTACAGGCACAAGAAGCGGATCTAAAGCGCAGTATTGAAAATCTGAAAGCTACCTACAGCCGCCTATTGCAAGAACAGTCACAAACGCTGCAGGCTGACCTGAGTCGTTTAGTGCGGCAAAACCTGGCTGAGCTGGAGCAGCAGCGGCAGGCGCTCAAAAAAGAAGTCGAACAGCTAGAGCGAAGACAGGAGCGAATTCGAGCGGAGATGCGCACTAGCTTTGCCGGTGTTTCCCAGGACTTAGCGATTCGAGTGCAGGGCTTTAAAGAATACTTAGTGGGTAGCCTGCAAGACTTAGCCGTCGCCGCTGAACAGCTAGAACTGGTGCCACCAGAAGCGCCGCCGGTAGCGCCTAGCCGCTCGGTGGTAGAACCGCGTGAGCCGGAGCCGGTTACCCCTGAAGTGGGCTTTGCGAGCCAGCGCTTTCAAGAGCAGACCGAGCGTATCCGCAGCCTCATTGATCAATATCGCCTGCGACCTGACTACTATGGCCCGGTCTGGCAGCTACGGCGGACGTTTGAGCCGATTCATGCCGAGCGCATTGGTGACTGGTTCTTTACCCAGGGCGGACGCGGTGCCATCAAAAGTACGGGCAGTCGGCTACAAAACGTGCTGATTGCCTCAGCCGGAATTTCTATTTTGTATGCGCTTTATGGCAGTCGGCTCAGGTCGTTAGTCTTGGCCAATACCCCAGAGCGGCTAGGCGAGTGGCGGCGCGGCCTACAGGATTGTTTGGGCATCTCTCGCACCGACTTTGGCACCAATCGAGGCGTCATGCTGTTTGAAGCGCCAGAACCGCTCGTGCAGCGAGCCGATCGCCTGGTTGAGAATGGATTGCTACCGCTGATTATCGTGGATGAATCGGAGGACAAAATTAGTTTGTCGCTGCTCCAGTTTCCGCTGTGGCTAGCATTTGCGCCTGATCCCGCCAGTCCGATGGCGGAATACGACTTTTGATCCCCGCCGGTGACAAAACCCGTCAAATAACTACACGTTTGCTTCTACCCCCTCCCCTAACCTTCTAAACTGATACTGTTGATACCCACAGGAACGGTTTGTGAGCGGGATAACCATCGGTGTTTTTTTACTAGCGGCATACCTGTTGGGATCAATTCCGACAGGCTATTTGATTGCCAGAGCCGCCAAGGGGATCGATATTCGCCAGTGCGGATCGGGCGGGACGGGGGCCACCAATGTCCTGCGAACTGTGGGTAAAGGCGCGGCTTTCTTAGTCTTGGTTATTGACGTGCTCAAAGGGACTTTGGCGGTACTGCTGGCTAAGTATTTGTATCCTTTGGTGGCAGTCGGAGCCGGAGGAGGAATAAATTCGGGATTGTTGGCCTGGATCGTGACGGCTGCTAGCCTGCTGGTTTTGGTAGGGCACAGCCGCTCGGTGTGGATTAACTTTATGGGCGGCAAGTCAGCCGCTTCTGGACTGGGGGTGTTGCTGGCAATGGCTTGGCCAGTGGCCCTGGGCGCGCTGTTCGTTTTTATCGGCGTTTTAGCCGTTTCGCGGATTGTCTCTCTCAGCTCAGTGGGGGCAGCGATCGCCGCTTTTGTCTTAATGGTTATGTCTCATCAACCGCTGCCTTATATTCTGCTTGGCCTGGCAGGTGGCCTCTACGTTATCCTGCGCCATCAGAGCAACCTGCAGCGGATCCTAGCCGGGACTGAGCCTCGACTGGGCAACAGTCGCAGCCGCAGCTCCCAAGCATAGCTTTTGGGCCTAGGGCAACAGCTTCTGCAATTTTGTTTGCACTCGCCGCATCAATAGCTTTGCCAATCGCAGGCGAGTCAGATCAGGAATATCGCTGGCCTGCGATCGCCGGTGATCGAAAAATAGGTTTAGTTCCGTCAGAATTACCTGTAGCCGCTTCAAAATATTGTCTCTGCGGTATTCCCTAAAGAATGCCTCTGGCAGTGACCTTTGCACAGACGATTGAATGACGCTGAGAATACGCTGCACGTCGTACGCCGTCGAGTATCCGGCGATTTTGTAAGCGTTGAACCCTGGATCTAAGTAGTCCGCGATCGCGCCGTTGACGCTAGAAAAGACCTGGCAGCCACAAGCCAGCGCCTCCATCGGCGGCAGACCAAAGCCTTCACTTACCCGGTGCTGCGCCCAATATTCTGCTGAGTCGTAGAGATAGACTTTGCTGCGGTTGAATAGGCCCGCAAGATCTTCGACATAGCTATCAAGCAGCGTCACCCGACAGTGGGGCTTTAAAGCTGGCACGAGCTGCTGCAGGAGATATTCAGAAGACTTGCGGCTCTGCACCAGCACGTCAATGTCGCGGGTGCGGTTGCGATTGCTAAAGTCCTCAGAAATGTAGTTGGGTAAATAGTAAATCAGCGCATTGGGCGATCGCTGGCCCCAGTAGCTCATGGTGTTGCGGCTGACGGTGACGATGGGAATGTCAGCTGGGAGGCGAAAGCCATAGCCGGCGCTGTGGGCGTGATAAATTACGTTCTGGCCCCGGAGCTGCTTCACCAACTTGGGCACATCAAAGCCCCAGCTCACCACGAAGGCACTCCCGTCTAAACGGCCCTGCCGCAGCAGGTCTGGCAGAAATAGGGTATTGGCTTCTCGCTGGCGATAGGTGACGACTGCTGCCTCGCATAGCTGCTGAACCAGCTCCAGCATTTTTAGCTCTGCCCACAGCCCGCCGCAGGCAAACTGGCCTGTGGTGCCGGGTACGAGGAAGTAAAGCGATCGCATGGCGGCTCTGTGTTTGAGGGGTCAGGTTTTAGTTTAGGGGATGGGGTCGCGCGAGGGGGTGGACTTGAAGATTAATGCTCTGGACGGGCTGAACTATGCGGAGCAGCGGGCCTGGAGTGAGCCGATCCTCATCCCGGAGCGGGGGCTGTTAGGCGAGGGCATCTAGGGACCGGTTTTTCCCATGCTTGCGAAAACATATCGCTTCCGCTGCAAAAACCGGTCCCTGGAGATGTCGCGATCGCCCAGGTCGCTAAAATGTAGAGATTACCTATTACGCGGTGTATGTGCCCGATGGCGTTTCGCGTCGTAAGCAGCAGCCGTTAGAGATGTATCGGTTTGTAGAAGGTGAGTATCAGCAGCTAGCGGGAAACCCGGTATGGCTGCCTGAGATTGGGCTGGGCCTAGGGCGCGATCGCGGTGTGTATCTAGGTCGTGAGCGAGAGTGACCGTACTGGTATGACGAGAGCGGACAGCGGCTGAGCACGCCGGAGGAGCGGTTAGCTCAAGAGGCCGCACGAGCCGATCGCTTGGCGGATAAGCTGAGGGAGTTGGGGATTGATCCGGAGTCAGTTTAAAGCGATCGCGTCTGGCGGAACCTGAGACGGGTGATGGGTAAAGGCGCGAGCCGGATGCTCGCAGTGGGCTTTGACAATGGAATAAGCGAAAAAGTGTGAGCGTCTCGCTCACGTCGTTCAGAGAACGGGTTATCTATTTCATCCAACAATATTCAACGTCCCCTTCGACTACGCTCAGGGGACGTTGAATA
>JAAHIC010000381.1 GCA_010671965.1 Leptolyngbya sp. SIO4C5 | reverse complement strand
TCTGTGTCAATTCAGTGCGAAGACAGCTTCGCACTGAATTGACACAGCCGTCTCTCAGCCGTAATCGCTTTTCAAGACATTTGTTGATGGACTTATGAAACAAAAATTTTTGGGTAGCCTTACCGCAGCGCTGGTCATGTCTACGATTGGCGCTACGCTATCGGCTAATGCCCAGCAAACGGATGACCTAGGTCAAAATATTTCGGATAGTGCGGTCTATGCTTCAAATTCAGCAGCCGACGATGAATCTCAAACAGCTAGTTCAGTCCAGATTTCTGCTAGCGAATCTAATCTCGATCAGGACTTTGTGCGTGTATTAGGACATCCACTCGATACTCGTCAGGCTGCTACGCTCTACATCCACGACATCCCTGTCCTGACGTTCCTGGGAACGACGCTTGATACTACCGCAGATAAGGAAGTTGCTTCGGCAGGTAGTTCCACCTCTAGAGACGCAGGCGCTCGGCCAAATGTTCCCTCAGCTTCAGCCGCTCGAGATTTTAGCCACGACCCGGTTCTGCGAGCCACAGCAGTTGCCTCTCGCATCAATCAGCTCACCCGCAATAACCTAGATGCCAACGAAATCACGGCCCATTGGGATGCGGCTGCAGAAGTTTACGTGATCAAAGTGGGCGACGACACCCTCGTCAGCTTCAACCAAGATCTAATGCTGCCCGATACGACCCAGGATCCGGCAGAAGATGCCTTGCAGGCAACCAATCGCCTGCGACGGCTGCTAGGCGATGAATCCCCTCTGACTGAGATTGAGGGACGGCCCCAACCTGTGACACCGCCGCCGACTACCCGTGTTGCTTTTGCGGATAGCGGTATGGCTTCCTGGTACGGCCCCGGTTTTCACGGTCGCCGCAGCGCCAGCGGTGAAGTATTCAACCAGAATGCTCTAACCGCCGCGCATCGAACCTTGCCCTTCGGTACGCAAGTCAGAGTGACGAATCTGTCCACTAATCAGCAGGTTGTTGTTCGCATCAACGATCGCGGCCCTTATAGCCGGGGACGTATCATTGATCTCTCAGCCGCTGCAGCCCGACAGATTGGACTGGCGCGGGCAGGGGTAGGACGAGTCCGGATTGAAGTGTTGCAGTAAGTTAGGCGGTGAGTGGTCACTTTCCTGAATTCTGTCTAGTTTAAGAGTAGAAGTGGTTCAAAGGCCCTTTGCTAGCTGTGTCAGCGAGGGGCTTTTGAAGTTAGAGGGAGCAAACTGGCTCACTTATTAAAGAGTTATTTGAAGTGGCTGATAAAGCTTGTTTGCCTCAGTGAAGCTGATAGACACTCTAAGTGAGGCCCGATTCTCAGAGGTCACTTGTGCAGATACTTAAAACAATTGACGGGCTGCGCTGTAGCCTCGCTCGGCTGGGAAAAACTCAGTCAGGTGCTGACAAGTCCGTGGCGCTTGTGCCCACGATGGGAGCGCTGCACACGGGCCATCAAAGCTTGATTGAGCGGGCTAGGCAAGAATGCGATGTGGTGGTGGTCAGCATTTTTGTCAATCCGCTGCAGTTTGGCCCTCAGGAAGATTTGGCTCAATATCCTCGCGATTTAACGACAGATCGGCAGATTTGTGAGGCTGCCGGGGTAGATATTATTTTTGCCCCGACAGCCACCGTCCTATACGGGGATGACTCATTAGAGACAGCAGCTTTAACACAGGTAATGCCGCCAGCAAATATGATGGCGACGCTGTGCGGGCCGTTTCGTCCCGGTCACTTTCCGGGGGTAGCGACGGTTGTGACTAAGCTGCTCAATATTGTCCAGCCCGATCGGGCCTATTTTGGCCGTAAAGATGCTCAGCAGCTCGCGATTTTGCAGCGGCTTGTCCCAGACTTGAATCTGACTAGTCAGATTGTGCCCTGTGCGATCGCCCGCGAGCCAGACGGTTTGGCCTACAGCTCTCGCAATCGCTACCTCTCTGATGCGGAGCGATTGCAGGCGACTGCTCTCTACCGCAGTCTCAAGGCCGCCGAGGCCATATTTCAAACCGATGTTCGAGATGCCGCAACCCTCATTCAGGCAGCTCAGGCTGAGTTAGCTACCGTGTCAGCTCTGCAAATCGAATACGTTGAACTGGTACACCCTGAGACGTTGACTCCTTTAGAGACAATTGAGACATCCGGCCTGCTGGCGATCGCTGCCTATCTGGGTAAAACGCGCCTGATTGACAACCTCATTTTGCGATCGCGCCAGCCAATTGTGGCGATTGATGGGCCAGCGGGAGCAGGCAAGTCTACGGTAGCGCGGCGGGTCGCGCGGCAGCTAGGGCTGCTGTACTTAGACACGGGGGCTATGTACCGGGCCGTTACCTGGCTGGCTCTGCAGCGAGGTATCGAGCCGCAAGATCCAGTTGCTGTGGCTGAGCTAATGCCGGAATGTCAAATTCAGCTCGCTAACGTGACGGATAGCGACGAGCCAGACAGTCCCTTTGCCACCAAAGTCTGGGTTAATCAGCAGGAAGTCACCCAGGCTATCCGCTCTGAGGCAGTGACCAAGCAGGTTTCAGCGATCGCAGCGCAGCCAATTGTGCGGGAAGTCCTGCTAGAGCAGCAGCAGGCGTATGGCGAAAAAGGCGGCGTGGTGATGGAGGGGCGCGATATTGGTACCCATGTCTTTCCTCAGGCTGAGCTGAAGGTGTTCCTCACGGCCTCGGTGCACGAGCGGGCACGGCGGCGACAGCTCGATTTCAAAGCGCAAAATCAGCCGGTTCCGGAGCTGGAGTCATTAGAGCAGGCTATTTATGAGCGCGATCGCAAGGACAGCAATCGTCAGGTGGCGCCGCTGAGAAAGGCTGCAGACGCCATCGAAGTTCAAACTGATGGGCTTTCGATTGCAGAAGTGGTTGAGAAAATTGTCAGCCTCTACCAGGAGCGCCTAGGCGCTTAAATTCACGGCAAAATGCTGAACCAAAGCCCAGTATGCACCGTTTTAGCCAGCGATAAGTCACTGTAAAAAACGCGATCGCCCAGGCGAGCCAGCATCCCAGTTCCTCTCACCCAGCCCGTTTGCAAATCGCAAAGGAGCTGAATTTGGCTATGCTCTGGCTCTGAGCAGTTGGTAGTCGAGCCGGTTCTCGTCAGGTGAATTTCAATGGGGAAGGGCACTGAAGTTTGAGGGGTTAGCAGCACCGGACTAGACTGCCAGCTGGTGTGGCAGTCATTGGGGGTGCAGGCCAGAATGACGACGCCAGCCGCTAGGTGATTGATGCTAACTTGCAGCTTATATTCGGCTGGTTCAGTCAGAGGCTGATGATCGCAATCGAGCGTCGCAATCTGATGTACCCGCAGGCTGACCTGGTGCAAAGCCGCAATTGAAGCCAATGCGGGAATATCTTTGGGAGAATTAAGCGGAAACGGCCAATTTTCGGCGGACATTTGGCTTGCTCCTCAAAACTCAGGCACTTGCGCTACTACCGCAGAATTTGTAGACAGCCATGAAGCTAGACTATGCCTCGTCATCGTCGAAAACCTGATTGAACAATGACATCAGCCTAGACAAGCAGAGGGAAGAAGCCGAGTAAATTTATACAAGCTGTGCTAGCGGCTGAGCCAGGCGATCGCTTCTCGAATCCAGTCTTCCGTATCGGTACTCTTGTTCAGGGACGTATTTTGCCCGACAGCCTGTAGCGCCTGCACGATTTCACCTGTGGTATAGCCTAGCGCCAGCAGCGTTATCTCAACTTCTTCCTGAACAGTGGCTACTGGGCCGCTTCCAGGTGTCTGGGCCAGTCCGGTCTGCTGCCGCCACTCCGCCAGCTTCGTTTTCAGCTCTAGCACAATTCGCTCGGCTGTTTTAGCGCCGACTCCCGGCGTCCGTGACAGGACGCGAATATTGGCCGCTACGACCGACTGCACTAGCTCCTGCAATCCCAGCGTATCCAGCATTGCCATTGCCATTTGAGGGCCAATGCCGCTGACGCCAACCAGCTGGCGAAACAGATCCCGCTCGGGCCGCGAACCAAAACCAAAGAGCACCATTTGATCTTCCCGTACCTGCAGATGGGTATGAACCTGTATCGGCTCGCCAACGGGGGGTAGGGAAGCTACGAGGCGAGAGGTAACCTGCAAATCGTAGCCAATTTGGTTGACCTCTAATGTGAGAATAACGCGATGATTGCCCAGCTTTTGGATGTCGCTGAGAATGCCCTTTAAATAGCTAATCATATAGGAAACAATGGCTGAGGCATTTGTGATGTTGCCCCGGTGTCTATCTCACCTGCAAAGCTAAGGTTGAATCCGCTTGGAGCCATGCGCTTCGCGCGATCGCCCGCTTCGATTGCCGGGGCGATCGCTGTTGGCTGCATTAGCTGCGGGGGGGTGAAGCTGCTGCCGCCCATTCCGGACGACCCGCAGCATATCGGTAAACTGACGCTCCATCTGCTGCAGCACATGATCAGCGTAAGCATCGGCATCTTGCTGAATTCCCTGGGCCTCACTGAAAGCCTGCTGGCGCATTTGCTCCCACTCTTGCTTGGCCTGCTGGCGAACCTGATCAATTTCGGCTAGGGTTTGGGCCTGTAAAGCTTCGCACTCTTGATTGACCTGCTGGCGCAGCCGCTGGGCCTCTTGTTCAGCCTGGCGAATAATTCCCATCTCATCAATGATCTGAGCGGCCCGCTGCTCAGCCGCCACCACAATTTCTTCCGCAATCTGCTCTGCCTCTAAAAGCAGCTCTTCGCGGCGCTGCACGACCTGTTTGGCATCCCGAAAAGCCGTCGGCAGATTTAGCCGCACCATGTCTAGCTGATCGAGCAACAGTTCTTCATCAATCAGCGTTCGGCGACTAAAGGGAATACGCGGACTGTCTAAAACAATTTCTTCAATGCGGTTGAGGGCCTGCTGTAGATCTATGTTGCCCGTTCCTGAAACGACGAGTTCGGGAGGTGCTGGCTCACCGGAGTTGGAATTGCTGGGCTGAGAGCCGATGCGAGGGGGTTCTGGGCGTAGCATTGGTGAATATCAAGAGCAACGTGTTTAGGAACGAGATGATCAACAGGGCCTCCAAATTTGGCAATTTCCTTAACTAGGCTGCTGCTAAGAAAACCGTACTCGGTGGAGGTGGCCAAAAAAACCGTTTCTATTTCGTCAGAAAGCGTTTTATTGGTGTGAGCCATTTGCAGTTCTTTCAGATTTTGAGAAAGAAC
>JAAHIC010000380.1 GCA_010671965.1 Leptolyngbya sp. SIO4C5 | reverse complement strand
AAAGCCCGCGCCAGTTCGGGAATTGCCTTTTCGGGAGGAGCCTGTAAAATTAGCAGCCGACTGCCTGCCGCCTGATAGCGCTGCTGCAGCTCCTCCAAGCAGCCAATCATGTAGGTTCGCCGGACTAGGAGACCGTGTCATACTGAATCCCTATTCTGCAGCCACAAAAAATTTCAAACTGAGCCATGACCGACCTGATTTTGTTTTGGCACCGCCGAGACTTACGACTTTCTGACAACTTAGGACTGGCAGCCGCTCGCGATCGCAGCCAGAAAGTTATCGGCGTTTTTTGCCTTGATCCGGCTCTGTTAGAAAATGATGCCGTGGCCCCTGCGCGCGTTACCTACATGATTGGCTGCTTGGAGGAGCTGCAGCAGCGCTATCAGGCGGCAGGCAGTCGGCTGCTAATTTTACAGGCTCCTCCCGAAAAGGCAATTCCCGAACTGGCGCGGGCTTTATCCGCTCAGGCTGTTTACTGGAACTGGGATGTCGAGCCTTATGCCCAAACGCGTGACCAAAAGGTGCGCGATGCCCTCAAAGACTATGGCATTCACGTCCACAATACCTGGGATCAGCTCCTACACGGCCCTGGCGAAGTCCGCACCAATGCTGGCGACCCTTACACGGTTTACACGCCCTTTTGGCGCAACTGGAAAGATCATGCTAAAGCTGCCCCAGCTCCGACGCCGGAAAGCCTAGCGGATCTCTCAAGTGCAGAGCAGCAGGCGGCTGACGAGGCAGGCGCGATGGCGCTGCCCAGTGCGAAGGACTTAGGGTTTGTCTGGGAAAATCCGCTGCTGCTGGCACCGGGCGAAAAGGCGGCGCAGCAGCGGCTAGCTGATTTTTGTGATGATGACCGGGCGATCGCTGAGTATGCCGAGCAGCGAAACTTACCCAGTATTGAGGGAACTTCTGTCCTCAGCGCGGCGCTGAAGTTTGGGGCTATTGGCATTCGCACCGTCTGGGAGGCTGCCGACTCAGCCTACAGTCGCTGCCGCAGTGACGAAACCCGTAACAGCGTCAAAACCTGGCAGCAAGAGCTGGCCTGGCGCGAGTTCTATCAGCATGTGATGTATTTCTTTCCGCAGCTCGCTGAAGGGCCTTACCGGGAAGCGCTCAAAGACTTTCCCTGGATTAACAATGAAGATCACTTTCAGGCTTGGTGCGAAGGCAAAACGGGCTATCCGATTGTGGATGCGGCCATGCGGCAGCTCAATGAAACGGGCTGGATGCACAACCGCTGTCGTATGATTGTCGCCAGCTTCTTGACCAAGGATCTGATCATTGACTGGCGCTGGGGAGAGAAATATTTTCTGCAAAAGCTGTTCGACGGCGATCTTTCCGCTAACAATGGCGGCTGGCAGTGGAGTGCCTCTAGCGGCATGGATCCAAAACCGCTGCGAATTTTTAACCCGGCTAGCCAGGCGAAGAAATTTGACCCGGAAGCGGACTATATTCGCCAGTGGCTACCAGAGCTAAAAGATTTAGATACGAAAGAACTGATCACAGGTGAAATTACCCCAGAAAACCGCGATCGCTGCAGCTACCCGCAGCCCGTTGTTGAACACAAAGAGCGGCAGGCCCTGTTTAAGGATAAGTACAAAGAGCAAAAGGCAGCCGCAGACTAGGAGCTAGGGCGAGGTTAGGGAGATAGAGAAGAGATGGGTTCAGCGCTAGGGCTGGGGTAGCTTCGCTGAGGCGATCGCAATCACGTTACCCCGTCCGTCTACCTGACAAGAACCTGCCAAGCTCTCACCCTCTTTCCACTGAATTAAAAACGTCCCGTCTCGCAAAAGCTGAGCGGCCTGAATCTCAATTGGCTCGCTGGCTACGTCTGCCGCTTCCGCAATACATCCCTCCAGCACAGAGGCCGGAATATTCGCCTCCGACGGGGGAAGACTGACCGATTGGACTGGGGACGACTCTAGGCTTTCGCCAAGCACGTCAAACGTTTGGTTCAGGCTAGCTCGGCAAGCCCCCAAACCCGCAAGTAAAACAAAGCAAGGCAGCACAGGGAAACGCACAAACTGAGGCATGGTTACTAGGCTCAATGGACTCTACTCACACCGGGACAGCGGTTAAGCCGTATTAATCATTCATTGCAGAATAAGCCCTGAGATAGATGTCGTCTACGTAACAACTTTACTTTTACAGTAAAATCTGCGCTTGCCAACTCATCTAGAGATAGAGTTGAGCGGTCTGACTCGTATTATTAAGACGCGATTAAGTTAAAAAGGTGCCCGGTGATACCTTTAATTAATTTACGACCTGTCAGCCGAATGAACGGGAACTTGACTAAGGGCGAGGGCGATCGAAAACTCAGTGTGTTAGTGGACTAGCGATCTTTGAAAACAGTGAAGCAGCTTCAGGAATGGCTCTGGCAACCCGTAGATATTGCCGTTTTGGCCTACTTTCGGATCGGCTTTGGCGCTATTTTGCTCTGGGAAGTACAGCGCTACTTTGCTCATGGCTGGATTGAAGCCTACTGGATGAAGCCAGACTTCAACTTCACCTATCCTGGCTTTGGCTGGGTGCAGCCCTGGCCGGGAGAGGGGATGATCTGGCACTTTGCGGTTCTGGGCGTACTCGCTTTATTTATCTCGCTGGGCTTTTTCTATCGGCTGAGCGCCCTGCTCTTTTTTGTGGGCTTTACCTACATTTTCTTATTAGAACAGGCCCGCTATCTCAATCATTTCTATCTCATCTGCCTGCTAAGCTACTTGCTCATCTTTCTGCCTGCCCATCGGCTGTGTTCAGTAGACGTGCTGCGCCGTCCAAAGTTGCTGTCTCAGACGGCCCCGGCTTGGACATTATGGCTGCTGCGTTTTCAAATTGCAGTGCCGTATTTCTACGGCGGCATTGCTAAACTCAATGGCGACTGGCTGCAGGGAGAACCGATGCGGCTGTGGCTGGCAAGTTCTACAGATTTTCCGCTGGTGGGGCAGTTCTTTACAGCGGAGTGGATGGTCTATTTGCTGAGCTATAGCGGCCTGCTGCTAGATCTGCTAATTGTGCCGCTGCTGCTCTGGCGTCGCACCCGGTTGGGGGCGTTCGCCTTGATTACGCTGTTTCATCTCACAAATGCGCGGCTGTTTTCGATTGGTATTTTTCCCTGGTTTATGATCGCGGCGACGGCTATTTTCTTTGATCCAAGCTGGCCGCGCCGCGTATTTGGCAGATTGTCCAAGGTATCGGTGAAATCCATCAGCCCCAAATCAGAAGCTGAGCTAGCGGGCAACGCCGCCTCTGGAAAAGCGATCGCTTCGCTACGACACCGCCGTTTAGTGGCCGCCTGCTTGCTCATTTACGTCAGCCTCCAATGTCTATTGCCTCTGCGCCACTATCTCTATCCGGGCAATGTTAATTGGACAGAAGAAGGGCATCGGTTTGCCTGGCATATGAAGCTACGGGATAAAGACAGCCGAGCTGAATTTCTAGTACGCGATCCCGCAACCCAACAGGTAGTCAGCGTTTTACCCGAACAGTTTTTGGCCCGCTGGCAGGTGCGCAAGATGGGCGGACGGCCCGATATGGTGCTGCAGTTTGCCCACTACCTGGCTGAGACGCTACTAGCCCAGGGAGATGAATCACTGGAGGTCAGAACGCGGGTTTGGGTGTCGCTCAATGGTCGATCGCCGCAGCTGCTGATTGATCCGTTTGTGGACTTGGCTCAAGAGAAGCAATCGCTGCGGCCTGCCGACTGGATTTTGCCGCTAGATGAGCCTTTGCCGCTTAGATCTTCACAGTAAAACAGCAGTGCGATCGCCCTCGATAAGCTTTAGATGAAGCTCTGAGAAGAACCTGGAACTTGTGTCTAAGATCACAGTCTTGCCTAAAGAGGATAAGCCGGATAGTTCCTCGGCTAGCTCCTGAGCCAGCAACTTTGTTGGAAAGCTCAGTCCTATCTGCTACGTGATGTTCTTTGAAATAGGTAGAACTAGATATGCGCCCCTTTTTATTGAAAGTCTTAACTCAGACTGCCTCTTTTGCCATGTTGCTAGCGATCGCGGCAACTTTGTTCTCTTCAGTCTTGACGGCTTCGGCTCAGCAAAGCGAAACCACTCCAACTGACAAAGCAGCTACCGAGCAAATTAATGAGCTGTCTCAGTTGAAGGACGACGATGACGACGGTGACGATGACGACGATGGCGGTGACGACGACGACGATGGCGGCGGCAATAGCAGCGGCGGCGGTACCAGCGGCGGCAGCACCAGTGGCGGTAGTACCACGACCACCACAACCACCACCACTACAACCACCACCGTTAACTACACTGACATTACAACAACCTACTGGGCCAGCACCTTCGTCTATAGGCTGTCGTCCCTCAACGTGGTCACAGGCTTTCCTAACGGTCAGTTTCTGCCCACGGCCTATCTCACAAAGGCTCAGTATGCGGCGATCGTCAGCAAAGCCTTCAACTTACAGCCTGTGCGCCAAAGCGTTTCGCTACAGGGCGTCTCCAGCCGTTTTTGGGCTTTTAGCGCGATTCGACAAGCCTACACAATGGGCTTTTTGAATCTAAGTTCGGGCGGGGGATTTGAGCCAGATGCCCGCATGACCAAGCTAGAAGTATTGGTGATGCTGGCCAGAGCTTTGGGCTACACCGAGGTGACTTCTAACCGGAGCGTGGAAGAAATCCTCAGCGTTTTTGTGGATGCAGACACCATCCCCAGCCAATACCGGGTTGTCATCGCCGCGCTGGTGGAAAAGAACGTTTTGGTCAACTACCCGAATGTTCGCGAGCTGAATCTGTTTGAGCTAGTGACGCGGGGTGAGGCTTGCTCTTACGTCTATCAGGCGCTCGTCAGTCTAGGCGTAGTTGAGTCAGTCACTTCCGACTACATCGTTGACCTAGCTGGCATTCTGCAGGAAACGACCACCACGACTGAAACCACCGTTGAAACGGATACTACCACCACCGGGGGGTCAGACAATAGCGACAGTGGTGATGACGATGACGACGGCGACGATGATGATGACGGTGGTGGGGATAACGATGACGATGATGAATAATGTTCGCCATCATGGCTGACATGCATACGGCAAAGGAGGTTGAGCCTGAGGCAAGTGGCCTTTACACTATCTCGCCGCTAATGGCTCATCGCTGCTAATTCAACATCGCAGCAGGGGGCGCGGTTACGCCCCCTGCTGA
>JAAHIC010000038.1 GCA_010671965.1 Leptolyngbya sp. SIO4C5 | reverse complement strand
CAAGAATATCTGCTGTCGGGCTTGGCAACACTCAGCCTCTTTAATTTAACGACCATTTTTAGAACGTTGGGTGAACTGGGCTAAAAACTGCTGCATTTCTGCCGAGAAGTCATAGTCAATGCTGAATCCCAACCAACTGCTGATTGACGCCTTCGTTGAAAAAATTAGGGCGGGCTATTCTGCCACTTACGGCGGGTTAAACGCCAGCTATGCCGATATTATTGCCTGGGTCGGCAACATGGGCGTGGAAAATATTGCCAATAGCAACGCCCTCTATCACAATCCAGAGCATACAGTTTTAGTCACCTTGGTAGGACAAGAGATTCTGCGGGGCAAGCACATTCGCGAGGGGGGCGTTTCTTGCTCAGACTGGCTGCATTTTCTCATTTCTCTAATCTGCCACGATATTGGCTATGTCAAAGGGGTCTGCCGCCAGGATTTTGTCAATAAGCGGATTTACGCCACGGGGAAAGGAGACGAAACGGTTACGCTGCCGCCCGGATCTACAGATGCCAGCCTCACTCCTTATCACGTCGATCGCGGCAAGCTGTTCATTCAAGAGCGCTTCGGCGGCCATCAGCTCATTAGAACAGCCACGATTCAGGCCAATATCGAGCTGACCCGCTTTCCTGTCCCGCTTGACTCTGACCATCAGGACACGGTGGACTATCCGGGCTTGGTCAGGGCAGCGGATTTAATCGGTCAGCTTTCCGATCCGCGCTATCTACAAAAAATTCCGGCCCTGTTCTACGAGTTTGAAGAAACCGGCGTCAACCAGCAGCTCGGCTACAAAACGCCGGAAGATCTGCGGCTTAACTATCCCCGCTTTTACTGGAAGACGGTCTATCCTTACATCATCGACGCGATCGCCTATCTGCAGCTCACCCAGGAAGGCAAGCAGATTTTAGCCAATCTCTATGCCCACGTGTTTGAGGTGGAGCATGAGAATCACCGACAGCCGCTCTGACAGCCGCGATCGCCCGGAATACGCAGTTCAGCACCCATCGTCTAGGCGGGATCTCACCTTGAATTGAAATTTTGGGCTTTACTGTACTGGAATGACCGGGCTTCAAATGTAGGCTAGGCCAACAACAGAAAACTGAACGGAAGCCTTGTCGATGTTGGGTTTTGCGATGTTCAACGCCCACCTACAAAAGCTCCAAGTTTAGCTGTGCTGCGCCAGTACTTTGCCGTAAACTAGCGGTTTCCGGCGCTATTTTGCCAAAAACTGCTCAGCTCGGTTTGCAGCAGCGACCAGTGGGTTTCAGTTTCAAGCTGCTGCAGAATCTCCTGCATCACCGTGTTAATCCCTTGCGGCCCCCAGCTACAGCCCTGGGCCAGGTAGCGCTTAGTAGCCTGACCGACCGCATAAGTGCCGTAGCCCGCAGCCCCAGCCTGGGCCGTCATCGCTCCCGTATAAGCAATGAGGCTAGAAGGACTGTCAAACACGCTAAAAGCTGCCGCCGCGCTTTTGCCTAACCCCAGCAGCAGGCCGCTGCCAAATTCGCTCAGCAGCAGTGCACCAGAACTGCGCACAATCGCCCGCCAAAGCCGATTGGCTTCATGACCACTCATAGGCAGATCGTACAGGCGAGCCAGAGAACGAATCATCAGCAAATCAGCCGCCACGCCGCCGAGCAAATCTAGGACGGCGAAAGGGTTGAGAGCTACTGTGAGCGCTTTGTACTGAGCAAAGCGCAGAATAAGTTGGTCGGCAGATTCGGTATGGAGATCGAGGACGGTCTGAGCTAAAGTTGACTCAATCTGGCGGGCCTGAGCCAGCGCATTGAGGGTCATTAGCGATCGCCCCTGCTGCTGAGCCACCCCCAGCAGCGCTTGTTTCAGTGCCTCGATTTGCGGCGGCGGCGTTTCCCATTCCTGAGTCACGCGGCCATCGGGCCATTCGACTCTCACCTGCAGCGGTGCTGGATCGGCAGCTACGCGCACAATTTCATCCGGCAGCAGTTTTTCCAGGGGTTCGTCTGCCTCGGCCTGCTGCCAAAAAGTCTGGAGGCTGCGGTAGAGCGTATCGCGATCGCAATCGGGATAGAGATCAATTTTGTTGAATACCAGCAGCAGCGGCTTCTGCAGTTTTCGCAGCTCTACCAGAGCCGTATACTCAGTCTGTGTAATGTCACCCGCTACGACGAACAAGATCAAATCGGCTGATTGGGCAATCGTCTGAGCCATCTCCCCCCGTACCTGACCCTCCACTTCATCAAGTCCGGGGGTATCAATTAGCTCTAGCTGTAGCGGCAGGCTGCTGTCATGAATATCTTCAATAGCGGGTTTCCAGTAAACAGAGCGCGGCCACTGGGTGACACCGTTGAGCGGCCCCGTCTGCAGAATTTTTTCGCCCAGCAGGGCATTGAGAACCGCTGATTTGCCCCGGCTGACTAAGCCAAATACCGCTACCCGTAGCACCGCTGTCTCTAGCCGATAGGTAAGAGCCGTAAGCTGATCCACCCCTGTCTTAATTGCGGCCTGACGCTGCAAATCTGCCTGACCGCCCAGGGGTAAATGGAGCTGGGTCTGATAGCGCTCAACCGTACGGCGCAGGCTGGTGCGAGCCTGCTTGAATAGCTGGGCCGAACGACTGGTGGCGACCACGCTAAGGCGCGAGTCGGCTTTTACAGATGAGGGCTGGGAAGAGGCGGTACTCAAGAGGCCGAAAGCTTAACAGTAGCGGCAAGAGAATCAGTCGAGCTGTCTGTCGTCAGAGAGTCTGAGTTGGGCTGTAGGCGAGCGATCGCCTGCTGCACCAGTCCCCGCAGCACAGCGGGCTGGCCTGTGCGCTGGAAGACAGCCTTGAGGGTATCGCCAATTTTTTCCCAAGCAGGCGTTTCCGTTCCAGGCTGGAGGCTGTGGGCCTCGAAAAATTCAATCAGGCTGAGTCCAGCGAGGCGGGTCAGATAGGCTGCGCTCACCCCCTGCAAAAAACCACCCGCGACATAGGTGACGGTGCTGCTCTTAAGCAAAGCGCTCAGCGCCTGGGTAGACAGCTCTACCAGTCCTAACTTGACCATCACTCCCGCCAGCGTTCCTGCCGCCGCTTTGCCCTGCTCCAGCGAAAACTTCTGGCCGTAGAGGGCACCTAGATCAACCACAAGCTGAGCGTTGATTGCGCCGGTGGCTAACAGATCTAAGGTGGGCAACGGATTTGCAAAGGCTGCTGCCGCTGCAATCCACTGCATCTGTTCAATCAGAGGCTGAGCGCGATCGCGGCGAATTTGATTGAGCAGCGTTTGCACAGACTGCCGCAGCGCCTGAGCCTGCCGCATCGTCGTTTCTAAAATGAGCTGCCGTCCCTGCTCGGTTAAACAGGCGTCGAGCTGGATGGTCAGAGCTGTGATATCAGGCTCAACTGCTTCCCAGCGTTCCTCAGCGCCGCCGTCGGCCTGGTGTTGTCGCACCTTGATGGGCTGAGGCCGGGTGGCGATCGCGGCCAGCTGAGCTACTGGAGCGATCGCCTGCAGCCGCGTTTCCAATCGCTGTCGCACCACAGCCCGCTCCATTGGCGGATACTGATCTTGCTTGTTGAAAATCAGCAGCAGTCGCTGGTTCTGAGCTAGGGGCTGAAGCGTCTTCAACTCTGATTCCGTCAGATCATGGGCGGTGACAAACAGCAGCAGATCTTGCGCTTGAAGCTGGACTTGGGTTGCCAGCGACCAGCCTGCTTCAGGCATCAGTCCAGCCACTTCGTTGATCTCAACCGTCTGTGAAGATTGCCACTGGGCTTTAAGAGCGTCGGCGATCGCGGTTTTGCCAGTCCCCTTACTGCCCAGAAGGCCAAGGCGCAGTGTTTGGCGGCTGAGCATTTGGCTGAGAGCCTGATGCTGCGATCGCAGAGAGTCAAGCTGCGCGGCTGCCGTAGCTGAGGCGCTGGCGTCAGGAGCTGTTTCGATCTCGCTGGCGAGGGTATCAATGGCGGTTGCGATCTGGGCAATCGCGGCATTGACTGCCGACTCATCCACCTCAGTTGGGGCCAGGTCTAGCTGTTGAGGTTGCTGCTGCCGCTGCCACCACCACAGCCCCGATCCCAGCGCCATAGCGCCTAGTAGCGTTGTCTGATTAAAGACAGAATGCTGCATCACGTCGAGCATCCAGGCACTGGCTGTCAGCCCTAAGCCACCGACTAAAAGAGGACGTTTAATTTTCATACCTGTTGCCATATTGAATAACAGCCTGATAGCAGCTCGCGACAGCCTACTCCAGCCCTGTAACTGCTTCTATTCTACAGAGGCGACCGTATGATCCTGAAGTCGGGCAAGCCGATCTATATACCTAGAGATACAAATATTTAGAGTTTCTTTATGCAAAAGTGCTTCCCGCTAAGATGACAGGGTATAGTCAATCTGAAGTTCTGTAGGTCAACGGTGGCGCAATCCTCGCCCAAATCTGCCAAAGTGCTGGCGATTATCAATGGCAAAGGCGGAGTCGGCAAAACGACAACGGCGGTCAACCTAGCGGCTATTTTTGCAGAACGCATGTCGGTGCTGCTAGTCGATGCCGATCCGCAGGGGTCAGCTACCTGGTGGTTTGAGCGGGGCGAAACACAGCTAGGATTTGACTGCACCCAAGAAATCAGTCCGGCGCTGCTCTCTCAGCTTCGAGAGGTGCCAGATTATGAGCTAATTGTGGTTGATACGCCGCCAGCGCTCAGTTCAGAAGCGCTACAGGCAGTTATCCCAACGGCAGACTACTTACTTTTGCCGACTCCCCCAGCCCCTATGGATCTCACCGCTTTAATTACAACGGTGAAGGAAGCTGTGATGCCCACCGGCATTAGCCACCGGGTACTGCTCACTAAGGTAGATACCCGCAGCCTAGGCGAAGCGCAAGAAGCGCAGAACACGCTGATGGAGCTGAATATTCCAGCCTGCCAAACCGTTATCAGAGCCTATAAAGCTCACGAACGGGCGGCTCTGGAAGGACGGGCTATTACCCAGTGGCGAGGTCGGCAAGCCCGATCTGCCCAAACTGACTACTGCGGCGTTGCCAACGAAATACAGCAAGACTGGAGAGAATCATGACTAAAAAACGCCTATCTGACCTGCTGCGCGAAGAAGCAGATAAACCAGAAGCCGCTGCTGCAGATCAGTCGGCTAAGACGGCAAAAACTGAACCGACGGCAGCAGAGTCTGAATCGCAGCCTAGTAAATCGCCCAAAGCGGCCAGTCGGAGTACCCGTAGCCGAGGGCCGACCAAGGCCGATTTGGAAAAGCGCGTATCTGAGCTAGAAACGTCTTTGACAGAAGCAGCGGAGCGCGAAGCAGAAACGGCCAAGCGCAGTGAAGGACTGAAGGCTGATCTCAGCAAGCAGCAGGAACTCATTTTCCAGCTCAAAGAACAGCTAGAGGAGAGCGAGGCCGCCGCTCAAAAAAATGCCCAACAGCTAGAGCAGGTCACAACTGAGCTAGAGGAAGCTAAAAAGACCATCTTGCACCTCAGCGAAGCTTCCAAAGCCCCTGCCACCCAGGTAGAAACCCCCGCCGCTGCTCCGGAACTGCAGTCCACTGCGCCTAAGCAGCGTCAGCAGCTAGCGCTTAGCTCTCGCCCCCCTAGCCGCGATCGCACCTCGACTCCCCGGCCTCCGGCAGCCCTGCCTCGCTACGTGGCCCCTGCTGCTCAGCCGAAGATGCTTACCGATGATGAAATCGGCTGGGTGGACTAAGCCTACTGCACCTGAATCCGGGCCAAAGCGGTGTCGCGGTAGTAGTGGGCTAGGATCTGACGATAATCAGCCCCCTGAGCTGCTAAGTTATAGGCTCCCCACTGGCTAAGGCCAATGCCGTGACCAAACCCGCGCCCGTAGACTTCCACCCCGCCCCCTTCCACAATGTTGAGGGAGAACAGGGTGCTGCGTAAGCCCAAAGCGCGGCGCAGTTCATCGCCGCTCAGCACTCTAGTGCCCAGGTTTCCCTGTAAGCGCATGGTGACAACCCGTCCGCGCGGTGTAGTGCGCTCCGGGATCGCCGCGATCAGATTACCCACGCCGGGGATGCGCTGCCGGAACTGATCGGCGCTAAAGCTTTCAACCCACTGATAGACTGGCGCGCCCTCGTCAAAATCCTTAACGCCGCGCAGATAGGGCAGCGGCTGCGTCCAGACATCCTCAACATTTTCGGTATAGCCGCCAGAAGAGGAGTGAAAGACTGCCTCAATAATCTGACCGCCATAGGTAAGAACTTGGCCGGTGGTGGCATCTACAGCGGCATGGGTCGTGGCAGTTTCATCCACAACGCCCCGGTAGACCTGCCAGGTTGTAGTACCACCTACGTCATAGAGGGTATTGCTGGCGTTTTGACGCTTATACAGGGCATAGGAACGGGCAGCCACCGCTTGGGCCTGCAATGCCTGCAGCGGCCAGTTAGTCGGCATCTCCCCGCCGAGAACGCTGTAGAGGTAGGCTTCTATATCGACGTAGTTAATAGCCAAGAGGCCGGAGCTAGACGGCATCACCAAAACGCGACCCCGATACCAGCGATCGCCAATGTAGACATAGCCTCCTTCATCTGGCTCTACCCAAAACATATCGCCCTGCCAGTCGCCAAAGGCAACCTGGCCGTTGGCGTAGTCGGCCTGCATGGCCTGCTGTCCGGGAAGCTGCCAGAGGGCCTGACCAGAGGCGTCACGAATAACGGCATTAGTAGAGCTACCTAGCGTCACCTGATCGGCCCCGTTGCGAATAGCAACGCGCAGCTCTAGCTGGGCCCGTGCGGGCAGAACAACCAGAAGCCACACAAAGAAAGCTCCCCACCAGGGAGAACTTTTTTGCAGGAGTGACTTGAACTGAAAAGTCAAAAACTTAGATAAGCGCTGATCAGCCATAGGGACAATCTGTCTCTTGCTGCAAGGTTTGCTGGAGGACAAACGGGTGTAATCTCAGGGGATCATCCTGCCCTAGATGGATTATGAAGGACAAGCTAACTTCAAAGTTCCGCAATTTCTCGGAATCTGAAAGTTGAGTTGACTACCTGAGCGTATTGTCGCCTTACTTTAAGCGCGTGTCTATCACAGTTATCAGGAAAATTTAGCAGGTCTACCCAAAGCAGCCGCCCTGTGAAGCGTTTTGCTGCGCGAATCTACCCGGCCTTAAAACTTGTTTTAGAAGAAGCCCGCCGTTTCATAAAGGCGTCTTAACAGGGCCAAAATTTTAGCCCCATAGTTTGGGTCGGCGTCCCAGCGACCGCTGAGCTGCTGCACCAAGGGAGCAATACCTCTCGGCACGAAGCGAAAACGCGGATCTACCCGTTCCTGCACTAGAGGTTCAATGCTGGCGTAGGCTTTGAGGTGCTGAATCTGGGCTCGGACACCGATGCGAGCGCTGATAAAGCTGGCCCCATCGGGCTGCCCCCCTGCGGCCCCAATGCCGCCAAAGTTGTAGTTGAGTGCCGTTAGATTACCTGTAAATCGCAGAAATTCGGTTTCGACACACATCTGGCAAAAGGCAATATCGTAATTGACCCCTTCAATGGTGGCTTCTTCTCGGTAAAGCTTGGGCAAATCTGGGAAGTTGTCCAACCCTTTTTCATTGTTGGCTTTGAGGAAGACAATGAGCTGGACTTCGGAGGTATTGCCGTGCCCCATGATGCTGTCAATCAGGCCAGGGCAAATCTTTAAAGTGACCAGCGATCGCAGCAGCACCGTGCGCGTCGCCGCATCCCAGCCTACAGAAATATTGAAGTCACGCAAATCAACCGCTTTGACATAGACCACATTGCCGTAGCGGATGCGTCGCACATTGGGGTCGCTAGCCAAGTCAACGCCGAGCTGATCGACCACATCAATGGGAATATAGGCATTGTTGTTGATAATGATGCCTTTCTCGCCATAAAGGCCGCCGTTAATGCTGATGTTAACTTCCGGATAGACAGTCGGGCCTTCAACCGGCGGAGCGTTATTAGAAACGGCTCGGCTCCAAGCTGCTAGACCGTCGGCAATGCCCAGAGCAATTTCGCGGCGGCGATTTTGCAACAGATTGAGGTCTTCAGAGTTAGTGAGGAAGGCAATTTCCATCAGCAGAGAGGGCCCCGCTACCTGACGACAAAAGGCCAAAGCGCCTAATGCGGCAGCCGTATCGGGTTTAGCCCCCCGGCTAGGCAGCTGGGGTACCCGCCGCAGCAGCGCTAGCAGCAGCAGCTCGGCCTGATTACGCCGGACTTCGTTATTGGCAATATGAAAAACGGTGGCTCCACGAGCGACTGCATCGGGTGAGTTACTGGCATGCAGCTCTAAGGCTACATCTTCAGGCGCATAGCGAGCATTGATCCAGGCAATACTTTGAGCGGCGCTGAGGTCATCGGGGACAGATAGGGTGGTAAAGCCGCGCGATCTCAGTTCTGGCACCACCAGATCCCGAATTTGGATCATCTCTTTGGCTTCATTGGTTGCCCCCAAGATAATGCCTGGATCAAAAACGCCTCCTTCTAAACCACCATGACCTGCTGAAACAAAAATTTTTCCCATCTGAGTTTTCCTACTGCAGATACTGCCGCCGCCAACCAGCATAGTTGATGCGGTACTCTGACTGGCAAGGATACCGCAACAGCGGTCAGTCTACCCGGTCGTCTGCTATTAAAACGATCAAATATAGCTGCTTCATGTCTACTCCCCACCTCGCCCGCATCGATCTCTACCCGATCAAGTCCCTTGACGGGGTCTCAGTTCAGCAGACCTCTCTCTTACCCAGCGGGGCAATTATGGGCGATCGCCGCTTTGCCCTGTTCGATGCTCAAGATCGCTTGATCAACGGCAAGCGGACAGCCAAAATCCATCAAATTCGGACTCACTTCACCCCCGATCTCACCGTCGTTACCCTGCAGAGCAATCAGCAGTCGCCGGTTAGTTTTCATCTTCCCCAGGGCAAAGCTGCCCTAGAGGACTGGTTTAGCCAATACTTTGACCAGCCTGTCTATCTGCGGGAAAACCGAGACATGGGCTTCCCTGACGACACCGCTTCCCCTGGCCCCACCGTGATCAGCACCGCTACTCTAGCCGCGATCGCCGCCTGGTATCCGCCCCTAACTGCAGCCGATATCCGCCAGCGACTGCGCACCAATTTAGAAATTGAGGGGGTGCCTGCTTTTTGGGAAGATCGGCTTTTTAGCGCGTCAGGAGTACCTGTTGGCTTTCAGATTGGCAATGTCAGGTTAGAGGGAATTAATCCCTGCCAGCGCTGCGTAGTGCCGACGCGAGATCCTCAGACCGGAGAAGCCATACCTCAGTTTCAAAAAATCTTTGCCCAGCAGCGATCGCAGAACTTACCCAACTGGGCAGCGCGATCGCGCTTTAACCACTTTTACCGGGTGGCGATCAACACGCGGCTAGCCCCCGATGCCACTGAGCGGTGGCTACAGGTAGGCGATCGCATTTTCACAGAAATAGATGATTAAATACAGCGCTAATTTTTATGACGCTTAAAATAAGCCTGGGGTTATAGCCTACAATGCTGCCAATTCTCTTAGGAGTGCTTCAGAATCTGTCGGCAGATTCAGCCTAATGGCGGAGACAGACTCCGTCGCTGGGAGCTATATCAATTATTTCTGCCGTCTTAAACTGCGGGCACATTAAGTTTAGTTGGCATTCTTGCTAACGGTTTGCCCACCTCCACTTAGCGTACTCGGAAGACAGCCTATGTTGCACTGTGCCATTTGTCGAAAACGCATTGTCCGAAATCTAGCCGCCATTACGGCTGCTTGGACGGTGACGCTTTTAGGTCTCTCTCATGTTCACAAATCTGCGAACCGAGATCTGCAGGCTTACAAATTGAGTAATCTGCGGGATTCGGCCATGTACGTGCTGGTTGTCCGGGCTACTCAGCGGTAACCAAATTGGCATAAAAGCCAAGCTGAGTTGCAACGGGCCGCTCTCGCATCGGCCATTTGGTGTGAATGGGAGCATTGAGGATCTGCGGCAGACCGTTAGCTGTCGTGACCAAGGTGGTAGAGCCGCCACCGTCGAGGTTGAGCGCTGTCTCAGCCCCCAGCTCTTGCAAAATTGCCGCTACTTCTGCCAGAGTCATGCCTTCGCTGTAGCGGGGCTGTTTGCCGTCAATGACCACTAACCACAGGGTTTGGCCGCTGCGATCAAGGCCAGCCGCCGCCCGCGCGTAGGGCTTCTCGGCAAAGTCAGCGGGTATGGCAGGCTGCCCCTGCTGAAGCACAATCGGTGTGCCAGCGATCGCCTCGGTGGTTTCAGCCGGACAGGTACCGTCAGCCCTGATCACAGCTTGTTTGGCTAAAAAACAGAGGGCCGGAAAGTCGTCGCTAGCAGGAGCATAACTTTCGCCGGCAGCAACGGCTAGCCCTACCGGACGGGCCAGTTCACCGCTGTGAGGGAAATAGTTCCAGGGGGTTTCTTCTCGAAAGGGGTGAAAAAAGTGGCCGTTGATGGCAATTTGGAGCTGAAACTGCTCCACAAATTCTGAGGTGGTGCGGGCAGCGGCGTGATCCCCCTCAACCGGATCGGCAGGGGTGACGAAGGGCCGAATATTGGACTGACTTAGATCAACCTGAACGATATGCACCACATTGGGGCGAGGGGAAATTCTGACCTGACGCTGGTAGGTGATACCTTGAAACAGGACCTGGGCCGCCTCGGAGCGATCAGGGCGCTGAGCCTGCCGCCAGCCATAGGCCAAAATAGGCAGTAGCAATAGACTGGCGCCTAGCCCGCAGCCGATCGCTTTAGCAACGGTTAGAGAGTCGTTTGAGAGTGAGTAGAACGGATTCTTCATGGCTAGGCGATCGCGGCAGTTTTTTCAGCAGACATTACAGAATCGCTCTTTTCGCAAACAGGATTTGAGAGCGGCTAGCTTTAGCTATTGTGACCTGCGGGGCGTGGATTTTACGCGGGCGCAACTGCAGGCCGCCCATTTTCACGCAGTCCGCCTAGGGCGATCGCCGCTGAAGCTAATTGTTGCCAGCGCTATTGCCTTATTGGCGGCTGGAATTATGGTGCGAGCGCTGGAGCAGCTAGTTTTTGGTGCTTTAGGTATAACTCCAGAGCAGACAGCCTGGCCGTTTGTGGTAGCGCTATACACAGCATTGGCGATCGCAGGGGGGCTTTGGAGTGGGGCTAGGCTGCTGGCTGCTGGCTGGCTGAAGCAGCTAGCCCTGGGACTGGCAGCGGCAGCAGCATGGGCACTGGTGGGCTTTTTCTATGGCGGTATGGCAGCCGATGAAGATCCGATGATAGCCAGTGGCTCAGCCGCGATCGCGGCGCTGCTGGGGGGCGTTCTGCAGTTAACCTGGCCTGGCAGCAGCCGAATTATTGCCGGTAGCTTCAACACGATTGCTGCTTACGCCCTAGCTTTCCTAACTGGAACGACCGCCAGCAGCTATTTGACAACAGGCGGCTGGGGGCTAGGGTTTCTCTGGAGTTTACTCTGCTTACTGCTGATTGCCTGCAGCTTGAGCAACGGTGCTAGTGTTTGCCGGGCCATTGGCAAAATAGCGGCTACCTGCTTTCGCAAAGCCAATCTTCTAGAGGCTCAGTTTACAGAAATTAAGCCAGGTGAAGCGGATTTTTCAGGAGCGATCGGGATAAGCTCTGAGGATATTTATAGGGTGCTGGGACGGTAGCGGTTTGGCCGGGCCAATCTCCTACCGGAAACTGATAACGAAACCATCCTGGGCGCGGCTGATTTTGGCTATGAATGGAAGCGCAAGCAA
Source organism: Leptolyngbya sp. SIO4C5 (assembly GCA_010671965.1). GTDB lineage: Bacteria > Cyanobacteriota > Cyanobacteriia > Phormidesmidales > Phormidesmidaceae > Sphaerothrix > Sphaerothrix gracilis. The sequence goes on along the minus strand of JAAHIC010000038.1, from coordinate 2,349 downwards.
GCGGCTCCCACTCACAAGTGGCAGATTCATACCTTGAGTTCAGCAATACCATAGCTTTGTATCTTGCCCTGAATCATCCCTGTAGGATTTGGCTGATGGAGATTCCTGAAACGTTTGTGTATATCGTGCTGATTTTGGCAGCCTTTATTGTGATTGCTCTATTTGCGCTTTAGAGCAGTTGTGCTTTTGAACTGGACTGAAATTTCAACATGGATCTGATTGCTCAAGTTCAGCGCTGGGTCAAACAGATAAGCCGCAGACGGCAGCTTCAAGGGCTGCTGCTGTTACTGCTGCTAGGCTTAACGCTGCGATCGCTGCCCTATCTGGCCCCTATCCGCGCCAGCGACTTAGCACAAGACGATCAGGCGCTGTCGTTTAGCGATCGCCGGGGGCTGCCCCTAGGGACGGTGCTGACTCGCACCCAGGAACAGACGGCTAGCGTACCGCTAGATCAGGTTTCAGCCAATTTTATTCAGGCCATCATTGCTGCTGAAGACCAGCGATTCTATCAGCACGGAGCTGTTGACCTGCAAGCAGTGGGTCGGGCCTTGCTGGAGGCGGCTCAGGCGCGGCAGATTGTCAGCGGGGCCTCAACGATTACGCTGCAGCTAGCGCGTATGCTGCAGCCAGCACCGCGATCGCTGCCCAGCAAAGTTCAGGAAGTTTGGCGGGCTTGGCGACTGACGGCAGGCATGAGCAAGGCCGAAATTCTCACGGCCTACGTCAACCGTTTACCAATGGGGGGCAATGTCTACGGGGTAGAAGCGGCAGCCCAGGTCTACTTTGGCACTCCGGCGGCGGATTTGAGCGTAGCCCAGGCCAGTCTGCTAGCGGCCATCCCCAATGCCCCCAATCAGCTCCATCCCTACTACCACTGGCAGGCACTGAAGCGGCGACAGGCTTACGTGCTTGATCGCATGGTGGCTGAGGGCTATCTGACTCAGGCTCAGCGCGATCGCGTCTACGGCGAAGACGTAAAGCTGCAGTTGCCGACATCAGACCTTCTCACAGCGCCTCACTTCGTCTTTTGGCTGGCTGAAAATCTGCCGGCCCAGTCCCCTAGTCAGGTGCGCACGACGCTCGATCGGCCCCTGCAGCAGTTTGTGGCCGCGCAGGTACAGCAGGTGGTGCAGGCGCTGGTGACTCACCACGTTAACCATGCAGCTGTGCTGGTGATTGAGAATGCTACGGGTGAGGTGCTGGCCTATGTGGGGTCACCTAGCTACTTTGGCGATCGCCCGGCCAATCGCAATGACGGCGTGCAGGCCCTGCGCCAGCCCGGTTCCACCCTCAAGCCCTTTCTCTATCAGCTCGCCCTAGAAACGGGCACCCTGCGGCCCAACTCGATTCTGGCGGACGTACCCGCCCACTACCCGATTCCTGACGCCCAGCTTTACAGCCCCACGGACTATGACGAAACCTTTCAAGGCCCGGTGCGGCTGCGGCTGGCTCTGGCGAATTCGCTAAATGTGCCAGCGGTGCGAGCGCTGGAGCAAGTGGGGGTAGACGCCTTTCTAGAACGATTGCGAGAGCTGGGGTTTGAGCATCTGACGCGATCGCCCCAGCACTACGGCCTCGGACTGGCTTTGGGCAGCGGCGAGGTGAGTCTGTGGGAGCTGGCCCGCGCCTACTGGCATCTGGCTCGCCCCGATCTAGCTGAGTGTCCGCTGGTGACGGTGATGGGCGGGCAGATCTGTGAGCCGTCAGATGAGCCAACCGTGAGCGCGGCGCTGATGACGGATATGCTGAGCGATCGCCATGCCCGGGCGCTAGCTTTTGGGGTCGATTCAGTTCTGTCTTTGCCGTTTCCGGCGGCGGTGAAAACGGGCACCTCTTCTGACTTCCGCGACACCTGGACGGTGGGTTTTACCCGCGACTATACGGTGGCCACCTGGGTGGGCAACTTCAGCGGCGCACCGATGCGGCAGGTTTCTGGCGTTACGGGGGCGGCGCCTCTGTGGCAGCGAATTTTGCTGCATCTGCATGAAGATCGAGAGCCTGCCGCTTTCGATCCACCTGCGGAACTGGTGAAGCGGCCCATCTGCGCCACCACCGGCCTGCGACCCGCTGCAGACTGTGAGGCCGTGGTGGAAGAATATTTTTACCCAGCAGATCTGGTGGCCTATGAAAATGATGGCTTAGATCCGTCTGCTCCGGGACAGGCAAACCTGGCGTCTAGGGCGAATTCGGAGGAATTGCGCATTCTCTCGCCCCGCCCGGATGACTATTTTGTCTTGCCTGCGGCTGAGAGCGCTCAGCGACTGGCGCTGAAGATTGCCGCTCCGGCAGATCAGCCTGTCACCTGGACGCTCAACGGTCAGCCCCAGGCAAGACAAAATAGTCATCCGA
>JAAHIC010000379.1 GCA_010671965.1 Leptolyngbya sp. SIO4C5 | reverse complement strand
TCTAGAAGAAAAAGATGCGATCGCTCGGATGAAAGACGCTACAGACGTTCCTGATTTGATTCTACTCAATCAGGTGAACTCATCTGCTAACGGTTTTATCGAGATGGGCCTGCGAATTCGATCGCAGCTAAACTTTTCAGAAAGTATGCCAATTGTGGTAATTGCCGAGCATTTTGCCAAGGAACTAACCGGGCAAAACCAGCAGGTTGGCAACTACGAATACATCACATATTTGGAAGACGGTCAGCAGCTTATAGACCTGCTGACTCAGCTTTGCGCCCAAAATTTCGACTTGACTTGATCCGTCAAATCGGATAGCGTTTGGAGCTATAGCTGTCTGTACGCAGCTTGTCTATCACCCCAAAAATTTGGTCGCGCGGTGCCGGAAGTTGCAGCAACAACACCCGACACCTGACCCCTTCGACAGATCGTGGCTGTCTCGGAGGCTAGAGTAATTATACTCAGGCCGCCCCGAACTGCTATGTCTGGGGCGGCTAAATTTTTGGGATTTCCTACCCAATCTACGGAGAAATCCCAAAATGTTGCTCTATATCAACCCGTCTCCCCGGTTTTCCCCCGAAACCGAGGCCAATCTCCCCTTGCGTCTCAACATTCCCCGCGCCCAGCCTGAGCGAGAGCGCCTACGTCACCTGATCATGGGTTCATCCGAAGGCGTGAGATCGGCTATCAACGCGCTGCACAGGCTGAACTACGCCGAGCAAGGACTGTGGAGTCCGGTTCTGACGATTCCGCCCTCCGGCATTTTGCTAACGCCGGAGCAGGGCGAGGTGTTTAGCTATTTGCTGCGCTACCGATCGCGGAGCTAGCCCCTAAAAAGAGGCGATCCTTAGAATTATTGCGTTGCCAGTAGAGAAAATCCGGCAAGGGCTTGCCCTGCCAAGCCCTCACAAAATATCCCAGGAAGCTGAAACAGCCGAAATGCTAACGCGATCGGCAAGCAATCCAAGTCCGAGGTAACGCTGGCTGAATTCGATGAGCTGCGCCGCTTTCGGCACGTGGTCAGAAGCAACTACGCTTTTAGTCTTAATTCAGAACTCGTTACTGAGCTAGCGGCATCACTTTCAACCGTCTACCTAAATTTGCGTTTGGATTTCAAGCCTTCTGCGATGTTAATGACCAGTAGGGCGGGCATTGCCCGCCTTAGATCAAATGCTAAAAATCATCGTGATTGGCGATCGCCCGTTCCAGCTTCTCCACAACCTCCGGCACCGGAATTGCGCTTAGTAATCAGTAGGGCGGGCATTGCCCGCCTTACATTATTACATCAAGTGCTAAAAATCATCGTGGTTAGCGATCGCCCGTTCCAGCTTCTCTACAACCTCCGGCACCGGAATTGCGCCTAATTCTCCAGAGGCCCGCGTCCGGATGCTGAGACTATTGCCTTCTACTTCCTTAGCCCCCACAATTGCCATCACCGGAATCTTGGCTTTTTCGGCATTGCGGATCAGCTTACCCAGGCGATCGCCGCTGGTATCCACTTCCGCCCGTACCCCCTTCTGCCGGAGCTGTTCTGCCACCTGCTGGGCAAAGCCAAGCTGCTCCTCCGTCACCGGCAGCAGCCGCATCTGCACCGGAGCCAGCCATAGGGGAAAGTCGCCCGCATATTCCTCAATCAAAATGCCAATTAGCCGCTCCAGGGAGCCAAAAGGAGCGCGGTGGATCATCACTGGGCGCTGGCGGCTGCCGTCTTCCGCGACATACTCCAGCTTGAAGCGCTCCGGCAGGTTATAGTCCACCTGCACCGTGCCTAACTGCCACTCGCGATCGAGGGCATCGGTGACGATAAAGTCCAGCTTCGGCCCGTAGAAAGCCGCCTCGCCAATGCCTTCAAAATGGCTCATCCCCAACGTTTCTACGGCGCGGCGAATGGCGTTTTCCGCCTTGTTCCAGGCATCATCTGAGCCAATGTACTTGTCTGAATCTGGATCGCGGAAACTCAGCCGTGCCCGGAAGGATTTGTCTAACCGCAGCGCCTTAAGGATGGCCTGAATCAGATCCACCACCTTCAAAAATTCATCGTCAAGCTGCTCTGGCGTCACAAACAGGTGAGCATCATCCTGGGTGAAGCCGCGTACCCGCGTTAGCCCCCCCAGTTCGCCTGACTGCTCATAGCGATAGACGGTACCAAATTCGGCCAAACGCAGCGGTAGCTCCCGGTAAGAACGCAGCGTCGATTTATAAATCTGAATATGGAAGGGGCAGTTCATCGCCTTCAGCACAAACCCTTCCTCTTCCGACTCCCCCATCATCGGAAACAGATCTTCTTTGTACTTCTGCCAGTGCCCCGACAGCTTAAACAGCTCCACCCGGCCAATATGGGGCGTCACCACGGGCTGATAGCCTCGCTTGATCTGCTCCTGCTTGAGAAAATCTTCCAGGGTCGATCGCAAGATCGTTCCCCTCGGCGTCCACATCGGCAGCCCCGGCCCCACCTCATCGGCAAAGACAAACAGCCCCAGCTCTTTACCCAGCTTGCGGTGGTCGCGCCGCTTGGCCTCTTCCCGCCGCCGCTTGTATTCCTGGAGCTGTTCTGGCGTCTCCCAGGCGGTGCCATAGATGCGCTGAAGCTGGGCTCGCTTCTCGTCGCCGCGCCAGTAGGCCCCGGCGACGCTTTCCAAGTCAAAGGCTTTAGGATTGAGGTCTTTGGTGCTGGTGACGTGCGGCCCCGCACAGAGATCCCACCACTCTTCCCCGAGGTGATAGAGCGTAATCGGATCTTCTAATCCTTCGAGAATCTCTAGCTTGTAGGGTTCACCAAGCTGCTCAATGCGCTGCTTGGCCTCTTCGCGGCTCAGCTCCTCCCGCTCAACCGGCAGCCCCTTCTTGATGATCTTGATCATCTCTTTTTTGATCGCCTTGAGGTCTTTCTCGGTGAAAGGCTCAGGGTTGTCGAAGTCGTAGTAGAAGCCGTAGTCAATCCAAGGGCCAATAGTCACCTGCGCCTTGGGAAATAGCCGCTGCACTGCCATCGCCATCACATGGGAAAAGGTATGGCGAATGCGCTTGAGCTGATCTGATTCGTCAGTGCGCGGTAAGTACACTTTGTCTACCTGAGCGGGGACGACGTTAGCTTCTGCTTGAGACATGGGCGATGAGAAAATTTAAGGAGAAAAGAGATGAATTAATAAGTTAGGCAGGGCAACAGCACAGCCTTAATCAAAGCTTATCGAATATTTGGATGGCACTGCATTTTAGCCCTACTCCTTAGCCTAACTGAGAGATGCAGTGTCAGTTTGGCAGATTGTTGCAGCACAGCTGTTCTACTAGGGCAAAAAACAGGGCCAGGTTGGGAAAGCGATCGCGCTGAAATCTGCCCCAGAAGTGAGTTTGTCCTTTGGCATAAATATCTAAGAAGACAGACTGGCTTGACTTGTAACCCTTCAGCGTCACAATTTTGGCTTGGTCAAATTCTGACCATGTTAGCTGCTTTTTCCCTAGCGACAGGCCATGCCGACTCAGGCTCAGGCGGTTGAAGCTAATTTCTGCACCTTTTTCCACCTCTGATAGCCGCTGTGGTAGCTGAGCTATCACCATGCCTTCCTGCAGCGCATTTCCCAAGGCTTTAGGATTAGCCACCTCAATGCCAAACTGCATCTGACGACCATTCTGCATTTTCACCCCATAGCGATAGAACACAGGCCCAACCTTAGCCTGGTCAATTCCGGTATAGAGTTCAGCGATCTGGGCATATCTCAGCACTGTGGGTTCTCCACGGGTATCCAGAAGTCCTTTTTCGCAGAGATGGATGACCGTTTTGGAACTCCTCAGACGGCGAAAGCTGCGACCAACCAGCCACAGATTAACTAAGAAAGCGGGCAGACCCACAATCAGCAGCACCGAAAAGAGCGAAATGGGCAAAAATGCGCTCCACAGAATTAATAAAAACTTGGCCCGCTGTTTATTCCAGCCCAGCTCACCCACGGCATAACCTAGCTGCGAAGAGATTGTTTCTGCGATCGCGCTCATGTCTGTGCTCCTTTGCTAACGGTCGTTGTGTAAGAACCGGGGCATCAACCCCTACCGTTAAAAAGCTAAAGGGCGATCGAGAAAAAGTCGGGGCCGCTCATGGCAGCCCCCTTCTCGCTGGTAGATTTATAGCGCGATCGCTCCGCAGTCAATCCGGCTCAAAACTGCCGTAAAAAGCGCAGATCGCTGGCGTATAGCCGCCGAATATCGTCAATTTTGTTCTGCACCATTGCCAGCCGCTCCACCCCCAGGCCAGCGGCAAAGCCTGAATAGACCTCTGGGTCATACCCCACTGCCTTGAGCACATTGGGGTCAATCATGCCGCAGCCCAAAATCTCTAGCCACTGCCCCTGCCACTGCACGTCTACTTCAGCCGAAGGTTCGGTAAACGGAAAGAAGCTAGGCCGAAACCGCACCGGAATTTCGCCAAACAGCGCCTCTAAAAAGATCTTGATCGTGCCCTTCAGGTCACCAAAAGTCAGGTTTTTATCGACCGCGAAAAACTCAATCTGATGAAAGACTGCCGCGTGAGTGGCGTCAACCGTATCGCGGCGGTAGCAGCGACCAATCGCCACTGCCCGCAGGGGCGGCTCGTGTTCTTTCATGTAGCGAATTTGTACGTTAGACGTGTGCGTCCGCATGAGCTGGCCGTCTTGCAGATAGAGCGTGTCCTGCATGTCCCTAGCGGGGTGATCGGGCAGGAAGTTGAGCGCCTCGAAGTTGTAGTAGTCAGTCTCCACTTCTGGCCCCTGCGCCACGGTGTAGCCCAAGCCCACGAAAATATCCACAATCTGATCGATGATGCTGTTAATCGGATGGACTCGCCCTTGGGGCACAAACACACCCGGCATCGTCACGTCTAGGGCTTCAGCCGCTAGCTGCGCCTCAATTTCGGCTGCCTGCAGAGCTGCTTTCTTTTGCTCTAAGGCCGTCTGCAAAGTGGTTTTAACCGTGTTGGCTGCCGCACCGATGCGGGGCCGCTCTGTTGCAGGTAGCTTACCCATGCCGCCTAGCACCTTAGAAAGCTGCCCCTTTTTGCCGAGATAGCCCACTCTAAGCTGCTCTAACTCATCTAGGGTAGTCGATTGGGCGATCGCCGTCTGGGCTGACTGCTCTAGCGACTGTAGCTGGGTTTCTAAATCGGGATGGGCAGTGGTCATGCTCGTGAACTTCGGA
>JAAHIC010000378.1 GCA_010671965.1 Leptolyngbya sp. SIO4C5 | reverse complement strand
GGACTGGTTACTGGCTCCCCTCGGCTACGACTTCATGCGCTATGCCCTGGCTGCTGGCATCTTGATTGGCATTTTGTGCCCTGTTGTAGGTACTTACTTAATCGTGCAGCGGATGGCGCTGCTGGGTGATGTGGTGGCCCACGCCCTGCTGCCGGGCTTGGCGATCGCCCACTTTCTGCAGCTGCCGCTGCTGTTGGGGGCGTTTGTATTTGGCCTGTTGGGCACCTTTATGACCGGCTGGATTCGCTCTCAGTCGCGCCTGCAGGTAGATACGGCGATGGCGATTATTTTTTCCAGCTTTTTTGCCTTGGGCATTACCCTGCTGGCGGTTTTACAAAGCCAACTGGCGCTAGAGGAACTGCTGTTTGGCGATATTCTCAGCACGACGCTGGCGGACGTCGTTCAGATTGGCCTGATTATGCTGCTGGTGCTGGGGGCGATTCGGCTGTTTTACAAAGAGCTGCTATTTTTCACCTTTGACCGGGTGGGAGCGGAAGCGGTGGGTTTGCCTGTTGGCGTGATTAATTGGGGACTGATGGCAGCCATCACCCTGACGATTATTGCGGGGATGAAAACGGTGGGGGTGATTTTGGTGATTGCGCTAATGGTGACGCCAGCAGCGACGGCCTACCTTTTGGTCAAAGAGCTGCACTGGATGATGCTAGGCGGGGCGGGGCTGGGTATGCTGGGCAGCCTGACAGGAATTTATATCAGCTACTATGCCAACTTGCCCTCCGGCCCGGCGATCGCCCTCACGGCTTTTAGCCTGTTCCTGCTGGCACTCTTGTTTAGTCCGAGCCAGGGAATTTTAACGCGATCGCGTTCTGGACAAAACTGAGGGGACGGCAGGGCTGGCAAACAGGCGGTATGATCAAAAAGATCCCCATATCAGAGCAGGTTTCTAGACAATCCTGCTGGCTGCAAGCATGACCGTTGACAAAGATCCCGCTGCCTCAGAAGAGGTCAATTCCGCTCCAGACACTTCTAAAGCCTCCCCGCAAAAGCCTTTTTGGACGACCCTGTGGCAGCAGCAGCGAGAGAATATCAAAGTCTTAGCGATCGCTCTGGGTATTGCGCTGATTCTGCGCCTGTTTATTGCTGAACCGCGCTATATTCCCTCTAACTCGATGGAGCCGACGCTGCATATTGGCGATCGCCTGCTGGTGGAAAAGGTGCTGTATCACTTCCAGCCACCCCAAACAGGGGATATTGTCGTGTTTCATCCGCCGTCTCAGCTCCAGAAACTGGGCTACGATGGCCGTCAGGCATTTATTAAGCGGGTGATTGGTCAGCCAGGACAAACGGTGGCAGTGCATCGGGGTAAGGTGGTGGTGGACGGCGTCCCCCGTTCTGAGGCTTATATTGCCGAAGCGCCGCGCTACGAAATGATTCCGGTGACGGTACCGCCAGGGCATCTGTTTGTCATGGGCGACAACCGCAATGACAGCAACGACTCCCACGTCTGGGGCTTTTTGCCGGTGGAAAACGTGATTGGTCGCGCTCGGTTTCGCTTTTGGCCGCCTGCAGGCATCGGTCAGGTTTAGGGCACGATGACCTACGAAGCGGACGTCATCGTCATTGGCAGCGGCATTGGCGGCCTGGTCGCAGCGGGTTTACTGGCTCGCTATGGCCGTCAGGTGATTGTCTGCGAAAGCCATACCATTGCGGGAGGAGCGGCCCACAGCTTTAGTCGCCAGGGGTTCTATTTCGACTCCGGGCCGTCTTTTTACTGTGGCCTGGGGGATCCGAGCTCTCTCAATCCCGTGCAGCAGGTGCTGACCGCTCTGGGCGAGTCGCTGCCCACCGTAGCCTACGCCCCCCTGGGTTACTATCACTTTCCCCAGCAGACCCTACCCATCTACGGCAATTTGGAGCGCTATCTAGCGGCGATCGCTCAGATTACCCCCCAGGGAGCCAAAGAGCTAAAGGCTCTCTCTGGGCGTTTTCTGTCTTTATATGCCGGACTGCGGCATATTCCGGTGCTAGCGCTGCGGGCTGACTGGCGACTCGCCCAAGTATTGCTGAGCCAGTACCCCTGGGCTAGCCTGAGCTTACTGCCCCAGCTAGGGGCGATTCAAAGCTCGGTGGGGGACTTGATGGCGGGCATAGTCCGCGATCCGTTTGGGCAGCGGCTGATGGATTTGGAATGCTTTTTGCTGTCGGGCCTGAAAGCGGCAGGAACCGTCGCGCCAGAAGTGGCCTTTATGTTTGGTGAGCGCGATCGCACGCCGATAGACTATCCTCTGGGCGGCAGCAGCGCGATGGTAGCGGCGCTGGTACGGGGGCTGCAGCGCTGGGGCGGTCAGGTGCGGCTAGGCGCTCATGTAGAAAAAATCCAGGTGGAGCAAAACCAGGTGCAGGGCGTGAAGCTGCGCAGCGGCGAGCTGCTGAGGGCACCGACAGTGATTTCCAACGCTACGATCTGGGACACCTATCAGCATCTGCTTGATCCGGCCGACTTGCCCGTCGCCTATCGCCAGTCGGCCCTTTCCACTCCGGCAGTCGATAGCTTTATGCATTTACACTTGGGCATTCGCGCCGCTGACCTAGACGGGCTGACCGTTCATCACGTAGTTGTCCATGATGATGAGCAGGATATCACCGTCCCCGGCAACACCTGCATGATTTCTATTCCCTCAGTGCTCGATTCCCAGCTTGCCCCTGACGGCCATCACGTAGTTCATGCCTATACCCTGGAACCCTGGCAGCCCTGGCAGCGCGATGCAGCATATGCCAGCCGCAAGCGGGAACGGGCTGAATCCCTCTACCGGGCCGTGGCAAAGGTGATTCCGGATGTGCGCGATCGTGTTGAAGTCGAGCTAATCGGCACCCCTCTGACCCATCAGCGCTTTTTACGCCGCTATCAGGGGACCTATGGCCCCGCGATCGCCGCTGGCAACGGCCTTTTCCCTAGCTGCCACACCCCGATCAAAGGGCTTTACCGCGTGGGGGACAGTACGCTGCCGGGTATTGGCGTACCTGCCGTTGCCGCTTCCGGCATTCTTTGCGCCAATACCCTGGTTTCACCCCAGCAAACCGCAGCTCTGCTGCGAGAGGCTTTCTAGCCGCGCGGCTACGCCGCCGCCTTATCAACCGCGAATGGCTCCTCCACCGGCAGGCTACCGCAGTCAGCAATCAGCACTTCTGAGGTTGGCATGTCGCGGTTATTGGTGTCTACGCTTTCGATTTTACGCACCACGTCCATGCCCTCTAGCACCTTGCCAAAAATGACGTGCTTGCCATCTAGCCAGGGCGTCTGCACTAGGGTAATGAAAAACTGAGAGCCGTTGGTGTCGCGGCCCGCGTTGGCCATTGACAGCCACCCGGCCCCGTAGTGCTTCAGCTTGAAGTTTTCGTCTGCAAACCGAGGGCCGTAGATGGATTTGCCGCCGGTGCCATTGCCATTGGTAAAGTCACCCCCCTGACACATAAAGTCTTTAATCACCCGGTGGAAATGACTGCCTTTGTAGCCAAAGCCTTTTTCATGGGTGCAGAGCTGCAAAAAGTTCTCTGCGGTCTTGGGCACAGTCTCGCCAAACAGACCGATGACGATGCGACCTGCCGGTTCGCCGCCGATGGTGATATCAAAATAGGTCTTTTGGGTCACTAAGGTATCTTCGCCAGCCATATTTACTCCTGGTATGTAAGTCAGAGACGGTGCATCTAGCTGCGCCGCGCCCCGCCTCTGTGACTACCCTACATGCTCCCATAAAATCTGAGGACTCAGAGCGCGATCGCCTTGCGGCCAGTCCTAGCCAGCAGACCTCCAAATACGGGGGATTGCAGCAGCCTCCCCGTGAGCGAATAGACAAGATCTGCGGGTTTACCGTGAAAGGGCGATAACCTGTAGGACAATTAACTATTGCAATGATTGGCAATTTTCTATGACCGCTAGCCTGCTCCAGGCTTATTTTCCGCTTCTGTTTTGGCCGAGTTTGGGACTGATTCTCTTTCGGCTTTTACCCGATGCCTTTCCTCGCTTTTTAGGGCGATCGCTCTACTGGGTTGGCGTTCCCCTGGAAATTTTTAGCCTAATTCGACGGGCTGAGATTTCTAACGACATTGGCCTAACGCCTGCCATCACTGCCGCTGCTCTAGTTTTGGGCTTGGTTTTGGCTGAACTGGGCTGGCGGCTCCTGCAGCTGCTTAGCCAGCTAGCGCCGCTAAAACCCCTGGTCGCGGACATAGACTGGAGCGATCGCGCTTTGCAGGGCAGCTTCACGCTAGCCTCTATGCTCGGCAATACCGGCTTTGTGGGCCTAGCGGTGGCACCAGTGCTGATTGAGGATCCCTATCTAAGCTGGATCGTTTTCTACAGCGTCACTCACAATATTATAGGCAGCTATGGTTTGGGGGTATTTGTCGCCAGTGCCTATGGCCGGGCTGATTTGCCCTATTCTCGCTGGCAGCGGCTCAAAGACCTGTTGACGGTGCCTTCCCTCTGGGCCTGCGGTTTGAGCCTGGGGCTGCGCTCGGTCGCCTTTCCTGACCTGGTTGAGCAGGGGTTAGCAGGGTCAATCTGGATTGTGATTCCGGCAGCGCTGCTGCTGCTGGGAATGCGGCTGAGCCAGTTGCAAAACTGGACGTATCTACGGTTAGCCCTGGTACCGAGTCTGATTAAGGTATTGTTAGTGCCTATTGCTATGGGCTTGCTGGCGATCGCTTTGGGATTGCCTCAGCCCGCCTGTTTGGCCCTGGTGCTGATGTCAGGCATGCCAAGTGCCTTTGCTGGCCTAATTTTGGCGGAAGAGTATAATCTCAACCGCGACCTGATCACCCTGAGCATTGCGCTCACAACTGGGCTACTGCTGGGCACACTACCGCTGTGGATTTACTTATTTGATCATTTTTGACTGTGAAAGAAAGGGCTGGCAACGGGGCGATCGCGGTTTTCTGAGCTATCGGTTCGGCCATTTCTCCAATCCATAAGCCCCCAATCGTGTTTTGATAGAATTCTGCTGGATAGCGCCTAAAGCTGAATGCAAGTACATAGCCCACCGGAAACTTCGATGTCTTTTATTTTGGACAGCCTGCCTGATCCAAACGTGCCGGGTGAGGAATGCCCTCGCCGCACCAAAATGCAAATTGACTTTCTGCTACTAGCGCTAGAAGCTTTAGACCTGAAAGCGTCTGAAGCCATGCTGTCAACAGCTCAGGAACTAGAGCTAAACGGCGTCATTCC
>JAAHIC010000377.1 GCA_010671965.1 Leptolyngbya sp. SIO4C5 | reverse complement strand
GCTTTGTTTTGCCATTGGTGTAAATCGTCTAATGTTTCTGCGCTGGCGATCGCCTCGCGGAGCTGGTCTAATTCGGCTTTTGTTTTTGCTGAGAGATAGGGGTTTTCGTCCCAGCAGGGGGCTTTACAAAGATATCGACTGCCAGTATGTGTTTTTGAAAGAGCAGGCAGATATCTATGGCAATCGCGAACGTCGTCCCCACAATCCCGATAAAGTCTTTCAGAAAGGCGACTTCGAGAAATTTTTCAAAGAAATGCTCGACACGGTACAAATTCTGATTCGTAATGGAATTGAGCCAAGAGCTTTTCAGGCTGCCTTTGAAAAAGTCATGGCAGAAAATCCAGGGATTACTCGCGATTCGATTAAAGCAATTGAAAAACAAGGAAACGATGCCCTAATCACTTTGCAAGTACCTGAAGGCACGGACAAAGGCAAAGTTGAGCGCGACTGGGACTCAGGATATCAGGCCGGACTTGAAGCAGGCTATAACAGTGGTCTACTGGAAGGGCAAAAACAACGCGCCGATGACATCAAAGAAATTAGCCTTGCTTTTTTACAAAGCAGCAGCAGACAAACATCTAACGTGACTATTCAAAACACCGCTATGAATCGCAGCCAAAACCCCAACATCAACACAGGTGACGGCAGCTTCTTCGCTGGCAATGACGTTAACCTCACCGCCAGCACCCTCAACCTGGGCGAAATCAGCGGCCAAGTCAGCAATCAAATCAGCCAGCTCCCCGACACATCCGAGCCTGACCAGCCCAGCCTCAAAGACCTGCTCGCTCAGCTCCAAGCCGCCATCGAGCAAGATCCTGAACTGGAAGAAGTCGAAAAAGCCGAAGCCCTCAGCGAAGTCGGCAAACTGGCTCAAGCTGGAAGCAGTCCCCAAGAAAATGTCATGCAGCGCATGGCGAAACGAGCCGCTGCCACCCTCAAAGCGATCGCTGAACCCCTCACCGCCGCCTCCACCCTCGCCACCGCCTGCCAAAACCTGCTCCCCCCAATTCTGGCCCTGTTCTAGAACCACCCTGAAAGCAGCGCCCCGATGGTCAACCATCCTACGTTTTGCTTGATCTATGGCAAAACGTCTACAGAAATCGCCCCGATGCCCCCCGCTGCAAAAAACGGCCCATGCCCTTGCGTCCCAGCCAGCGATCGCCCTCGACAATCAGCTCTCCCCGCAAAAACACCTTTTCCACTGTCCCCGTCACCTCGCGGCCTTCAAATAGGCTGTAGTCCACGTTAGAGTGATGAGTCTGGGCGCTGAGGGTTTGTCGCTTATCAGGGTCAAACAGCACCAGATCCGCGTCGCTGCCAATAGCGATCGCCCCCTTGCGCGGAAACAGGCCAAACATCTTAGCCGGAGCCGTGGATGTGAGCTGGACAAAGCGGTTCAGCGAAATCTTCCCGGCCCGGACGCCGCCGTCATAGAGCAGCACCAGCCGCGTCTCGACCCCCGGTGCCCCATTGGGAATTTGGTTGAAATTATCCTGCCCCAGTTGCTTAGAAAACTTCAGCCCCATCGTCCGCTCATTGATGCAGAAAGGGCAGTGATCCGTCGCCACAATCTGCAAATCGTCAAACCGCAGCCCCCGCCACAGGGCATGGTGGCAATGATGCTCCCGCAGCGGCGGCGTCATCACGTATTTAGCCGACTCAAACCCCGGATGATCGTATTCAGTATCATCCAAAAACAGGTAGTGAGGACAGGTTTCAGCAAAGGCAAACAGGCCGCGATCGCGGGCTTCCACCACGCTCTCCAAAGCTTCTGGGGCCGACAGATGGACAATATAAACCGGCACTTCCGCCAGCTCGGCAATCCGAATCGCCCGGTGGGTGGCTTCTGCTTCCATTAGGCGGGGTCGGGTCAGCATGTGAGCCTTGGGAGCGGTATTCCCCTGCTCCAGCGCTTCCTCAATCAAGACCTGAATCACCTGACCGTTCTCGGCGTGCAGATTCACCATGCCGCCATGATGCCCCACCGTGCGCATAGTCCGAAAAATGGCGGCATCGTCCACCATCAAGATTTCCGGGTAGGCCATATACATCTTGAAGCTAGAGACGCCATCGTGATTGATGATGTCCGGCAGCTCCGCCAGCACCTCTCGGTTCACGTCCACCAAAATCAGGTGAAAGCTGTAGTCAATGCAGACCTGGGGATCGGCTAGAGCAATGCGATCGTCTAGGGTCTTTTTGGCTCCGTCTCCCTTGGCCTGATAGGCAAAGTCCACAATCGTGGTGGTGCCGCCAAAGGCGGCGGCCCTCGTGCCCGACTCGTAGGTGTCGCAGTTCATCGCTGGCCCCTGGGGGCCTTCCATGTGAGTGTGGACATCGATACCGCCGGGTAGTACGAGCAAGCCCGTCGCGTCGTGGACTGTGGCAGATTCGGCTGAGAGATCGCGGCCAATCGTCTCAATCTGACCGTTGCGGATGAGGATGTCGGCTACGTAGTCATCGACGGCGGTAACGATGCGACCGCCTTTGATTAGGGTATGGGGCATAGATTGTGGCAGTAGGGGCAGGTTGGATAGGAGCAGGTTTGGAGAAATTGTATCGCGACGCTGGTAGAGGGTTGGCAAAACCGGCCCTTACGAGACACTGCCATGATTTAGTTCACGGCTAACTCTTTGGAGTTTTAGTCAAGTGGTAAGCATTCTGTACAAGTCGCTACCTGTCAGAACCCTATGGGATGCTATGTTGACGCCGATCCTTATCCCTATCCCTATAACGGCGATCTGCGGCCCGAAAACACGGCGCTGATCATCATTGATATGCAGACAGACTTCTGCGGAGCGGGGGGCTACGTGGACAAAATGGGATACGACCTCTCCCTGACGCGATCGCCCATTGAACCGATTAAGCAAGTGCTGTCCATCCTGCGATCGCAGGACTACCTGATCATCCACACCCGCGAAGGCCACCGCCCCGATCTGTCTGACCTGCCGGAAAATAAACGCTGGCGATCGCGGCGGATTGGCGCAGGCATTGGCGATCCGGGACCGTGTGGCAAAATTCTGGTGCGGGGTGAACCGGGCTGGGAAATCATTCCCGAACTGGCCCCTATTGCTGGCGAAGTGATTATTGACAAACCGGGCAAAGGCTCGTTTTATGCCACTGACCTCGACCTGATTCTCAGCCGCCGAGGAATTCAAAACATCATCCTTACGGGCATCACTACTGATGTCTGCGTCCATACCACGATGCGCGACGCCAACGATCGCGGCTATGAATGTTTGCTGCTCTCGGACTGCACGGGCGCGACTGACTACGGCAACTACCTCGCTGCCCTCAAAATGATCAAAATGCAGGGCGGTGTCTTCGGTGCGGTGGCCGCCTCTAAAGACCTGCTAACCGCGATCGGCCACTCGTAAGCCCCGTAAGGGCAGGTTTTGCCAGATACCAATAGCGTTGCGATACAATCCCTCCAAACCTGCCCCTATAAACCGCCCCTCCTATATCTCCCCTATCCCATCCTCTCCATGAAAACCGCTGCCCCGTCCGCCCAGCCCCAAACTCAAACCCCACCGGAACTACAGGTTACGGGTATGACCAAACGCTTCGGCAGCTTGGTTGCTCTAGACAATGTCTCTATGACCCTGCGACCTGGTACTATTCACGCCCTGCTGGGAGAAAACGGGGCTGGCAAAAGCACCCTGGTCAAATGCATCATGGGATTCTATGCGCCGACGGCAGGCAAAATTCTAGTCGATCAGCAAGAGCGCGTCATCAAAAGCCCCAAGCAGGCCCATGAATACGGCATCGGTATGGTCTATCAGCACTTCACCTCCGTCCCGGCTATGACGGTGGCGGAAAATCTGGTGCTGTCTCGCTATGACAATACCAACCTGATCAACTGGAAAACCGAATTTGATGCGCTCAACGCCTTTATGGCTAACTCTCCCTTTCGGGTCGAGCTAGACGTTCCAGTCGGTCAGCTCGCCGCTGGGCAAAAGCAAAAGCTAGAAATTCTCAAGCAGCTCTACCTCAAAAGCCGCATCTTGATCCTAGACGAGCCAACTTCAGTGCTGACGCCGAGTGAAGCTGATGAGGTACTAGGACTGATCCGGCAGGCAGTACAGGCAGGACATCTGAGCGTTTTGCTGATTACCCACAAGTTCCGCGAGGTGACGGCATTTACGGACGAGGTGACGGTGCTGCGTAAAGGTAAGCTGGCGGGGAATGGCCGGGTGAAAGACTTGGCGATCGCCGATATGGCCCAAATGATGCTGGGTGAGGAGCGGCAGACCAAGGCGATCGAGAAGCAGACGCTATCGGCCAGCCAGCCAATACTACAGGTTAAAAAATTACAGGCCCACCGGGATAACGGCTTACCAGCAGTTAAGCAAATTGATTTGACCGTAAAGAGCGGCGAAATTGTCGGTATTGCTGGCGTTTCGGGGAACGGGCAGCGAGAATTAGTCGAGGTCTTGGCAGGGCAGCGATCGCCCACAGCAGGCGAAGTCTGGGTCAACGGCGAACCCTACAGCGCCACCCGGTTAGAAATGGATCGCCACCGGGTTTTCGCCCTGCCGGAGGAGCCACTGCGCAATGCCTGCGTGCCTCACATGAGCGTAGCTGAAAATATGGCGCTACGCACGTTTGATAAGCCGCCCCAGTCTAAGTGGAGCCTATTTTTAGTACTGCGGCAAATTCGTCAGATGGCCCAGGGACTGATCGACACTTTTTCAGTCAAAACCCCTTCGCCGGATGTACCCGTGAGTAATCTGTCTGGCGGCAACGTGCAGCGCACCGTCCTGGCGCGGGAACTCTCTTCAGAGCGGATCAACCTGCTGATTGCGGCTAATCCCTGCTTTGGCCTGGATTTCTCCGCCGTTGACTTCATTCACAGCGAAATTGTGGCGGCTCGCAACCGGGGAGTGGCGGTGCTGCTGGTGAGCGAAGACTTAGATGAGCTGCTGAGCCTAGCCGATCGCGTACTGGTGATTAGCGAAGGAGAGCTGGTGTATGAAAGCGCGATCGCGGACGCGGATTTAGTCACGATCGGCCAAAAAATGGCCGGACATTAGGGCGATCGCAGATGAGGTTGGGTACTCTCAAAAAAATCCCCCGTACAGGCGGGTTCAGCTACAGCTTGGCTGCCAAGTTCGATGATGGATCACTAAACCTGCATCTACTATGTCTATCTCCACAATCACCGCCTGTAGTCATAGGGACAGGCGGTG
>JAAHIC010000376.1 GCA_010671965.1 Leptolyngbya sp. SIO4C5 | reverse complement strand
AGCCAACTCTGGGCATTGTGTTTGAATATGCTCGCTTACCTAAAATTCCCAAAGCGCCCTGGGACAAGCGCTTAGACGGTATCTGTACGGAGAGCGGCCTGTATCTCACAGCCCATTAGTGCTGCTGAGTCAGCGCTTCAATAAAACCAGCGATCGCCATAATGCAGAGAATACAGGTTGCCAACTGCAGAAAGAAAGGCAGCGCATTAGTCATTAAAGTTGAGGCCAAAGCAGCCGCGCCGAAGGGCATCAAAAACAAGCAGGCCGCTAAAAATCCAAAGGTGGCGATCGCTAATAAGCGGAGGGCATCACAGGCAATCCGAAATAGAAAACTGTAGCGATTTGGGCGTTTCATAAGGGCTGATAAAATCCAACTAAAATCAATTTTTAAGGGCACCCAGTCAGTGCCCCAGAGCTAAAGCAGAAAGGTTAGAAAGCTTCTCTCAACTGAATACAGTCAGGTTCTACTAGCAGCGTCAGACCTTGACGACCCACGACGCGTACAGCGGTTTCAGAGGGCAAAAATATATTTTGCTCGCAGCGAGCTTTCCACCAAGACGCCTGATACTTCACCCGCCCGATTTGGCCTGGGCGAATTTCGTTTGCAATGACTGCTGCCCTGTCTTGATTGGGATAGAGCGGATGCAGTTCATCAAAGTCAGACTGATCAACTGTGGGGATTTGGGTCTTTTCTTCTAAGTCATTGGCTGAACTTGTCTGTGTGGTCAAAAGCCATCCGAAGAGGCCAAAGAGCCGATTAAACTCACCCATGATTCTCTCCTTTTTTATCAGAAACGGTAGGGGGGTTATGCGCCTTGATTGGCTGGAGAATATGTTTATCATGCGTTAGCTTATTAAAAGTTCCAATACAGAAAGTTCGGCTCTCGTCTCGGAAAAATTCAGCCGTTTTCAGTTCCTAATTCAGGTCAGCAAAGTTCAGGCAGATATGGAACAAGTCCTGTTTCTTTATAAAAAGTTCTGGAAAGTTCTGGAAAATTCAGGTTACACTAAGGCACTTAAGATTCAAGACAGACACAAGTCGCGGGTGCATGGACTTTGAAGAGGTCTTCGGAACAGTTGATACGCTAATCTTTCGAGCAGAAAATCGTCGTCTCAGCGAAGCAGAGCGGGTTGTTCTGCTGGCTGCTTGGGAAAATAACACCTATGAGCAAGCAGCAGCAGAGGTGGGCTATAGTGCCAGCTATCTGAAGCGAGATATTGGCCCCAAGCTGTGGAAGCGGCTCTCTAGCGTTTTATCAGAGAGCGTCGGTAAAAAGAGCTTCAAGCTCCGCTTTCAGCAGTTTACGGCCAGCCATCAGGTGCAGCCCTCACGCTCTGTCACCGCGACTATCCCAGTCGTTACTTCCGTTTTCCCTGCCGCTCAGGTCACGCAGACCCGTCACTACTGGGGCAACCTCGATATCAGTACAGCCAACTTTGTTGGCCGAGAAGCTGCCTTAAATCAGCTAAAAGATAAGATAGAAAATGGGTCTGCGCGAGTAATTAACCTCTGGGGTGAGGCAGGCGTCGGAAAAACAGCAGTGGCTATCAAGCTGGCTGAAGAACTGCAAAGCAGCTTTGACTTCGTTTTTTACTACTCTTTAGAAGAGTTATCGGCGACCGATTTATTCAGTCAGCTCATTACTTTTTTAGCCGATAAGCCAGCCTCTGATTTACCACAAACCCCTGCTCAGCAAACTGACTGGATCCTACAGCATTTCAGCCAGTGGCGCTGCTTAGTCATCCTAGATGCAGCAGAATCGGTTTTCGCAGCGGGGCAGTTGCCGAGACAATATCGCGCTGGCGGCGAAGGCTATCGAGACTTATTGAGAGCAGTTTCAGGGCGGCCGCACCGGAGCTGCCTTCTCTGGGTTGGGCAAGAAAAAGCCACGCACTCCGGGGCGGCTATCGTCTCCCATCCGCTCACAGGTCTGAGTCTAGAGGAAGTCAAGTTGCTGCTGCAGTCCTCCGTCTCAGAAGCAACGGCTAGCGATTGGCAAACGCTACACCGCCGATATGAAGGTAATCCTCGCTATCTCCTGGCAGCGGCGGCCAGCTTAGAAACCCTATTCCAAGGCCAGCTAGCCCAGTTCTTGCAGCAGCCGCTAGAGCTGGATATTGCAATCAGCCAGTCACTCAAGCTCATTTTTCAGCGGCTATCGCCCGCCGAGCAGCAGGTGATGTACTGGTTGGCGATCGCCCACGAACCTTTAACCCTAGAAGAATTACAAAAAAGCTCGGTCAACCCGGTAAGAGAGCACGTCATCCTCGCCCTAATCGAGCGATCGCTGTGTGTTTCTGATACCGATGCGGCAGGCAAGGCGATACTCAAGCAAAGCCCACTCCTGCAGCTCTATTGCCTACAGCATTTTCGTCAGCAAGTTCAGACTGAATTTGACCAGTCTGACCCCTGTCTGCTCAACAGCCATGCCTTGCTGCAGGCCAAAGCTAAAGAAGCGATTCAGCAAAAGCAGCGTCATCAAATCCTGCTGCCGTTAGCTGAGCATGTGCGCCGGGCTTACCCCGATAAGCAGGCAATGGTTGCCAAGATTCAGCTGCTGCTCGATGCAGTTCGCACTTTACCACTGCGGCATGGCTATGGCGCGGGTAATTTAGTCAACCTTTGCCAGCAGCTCAACTTACCTGTCTCCGCTTTTACCTGGTCGCAGCTATCGCTGCGGCAGGCTGATTTTCAAAGAGCTAACCTGCATGGCCTAGATTTGTCGCACACAGCACTAGCCGAAACGGTTTTTGCCAAACCTCTGGGTAAAAGTCCGGTAGCCGCTTTTCATCCCACCGAACCGTTGCTGGCAACCGGAGACGACGAAGGACGGCTAATTCTCTGGCAGCTTGACAGCGGTAAGCCGCAGCAGATTTTATCCAACATGAGCGGGGCGGCGGTGCAAGACTTGGCCTTTAGTGCTGACGGCCTGTTTCTGGCGGAAGGAGCTGAAGACAATCTGCGCCTGTGGAATTTGCAACAGGAGCAGCCCTACATTTTTGAGCCGCATTTTCACGCTGTTTGCTGCTTAGCGTTAAGTCTAGAGAACAATATGCTGGCTAGCGGCAGTGAAGATGGCTCTATCCGATTGTGGGATATTGGCTCAGCCGACTCTCTGGCGGTGCTCACAGAAACAGTAGAGCCGATTACGGCTTTAAGCTTTAGTCCTGATGGTCGCTGGCTGATGGGCTGCAGCGAAGCCCAAACGATTCACTGCTGGGACATTTACAATCAGACTGAAGACCAGTTTCGCAACGGCACCGACAGCCTACTCTGCACCGCCGCCTTTTTGCCGGCTACGGCTTTAGACGCTGAGGCTAAAGCTGAAGCTTGGCTGCCGATCGCCGTAAGCTGGAGCGAGCGCAACATTTTGCTCTGGCGGATCCACGAGAATCGCCCCTGGTGTCGCTTACCAGAGCGACTGGAAACGCCGCCGGCGGCGATCGCTCTCAGTGTAGATGGCAGATACTTGGCCTATAGCGAGCAGTCCCGACAGGTAACGCTCTGGTGCCTGGCTAACGAGACTCGGCTGCCGTCACCGACCCGGTTTGAGCAGCCAATTTCCTTTTTACGCTTTAGCCCAGACAGCCGCTTCTTGGCAATTGGTAGCGACTATCAGGTACAGCTTTGGGACTTAGAAAAAGCGCAGGTATGGCAAACCTGGCAGGGCAGCCGTCATCCGGTCAGCAGCTTCGCTGGTGACTTCAACCAAAATCTTTTAGTCAGTGGGCACCGGGACGCCTCGGTGCGAGTTTGGCAGGTCAATCTCTACTCCAATCACAGCCGCTGCCAGCAGGTCTTCAAGCATCAAAACTGGGTGCGAACTTTAGCTATTAGTCCCGATGGGGCTTGGCTGGCCAGCGGCAGTGATGACTGCTACGTACACCTGCGATCGACCGCTGTTGCTGACAGCATGCGCCTGCTCTCTGGTCATACCGACCCGGTGCGATCGCTCGCCTTTGACCCCACCAGTAAAATCCTCGCTAGCGCCGGACAAGATGGCACAATTCGCCTCTGGCAGGTCAAAACTGGCGCTTTAATTACCCAGCTTCTAGGGCATACCGCCACCGTCTATGCCCTGACTTTTAGCGCTGATGGTCGCTGGTTAGCCAGCGGCGACGACCAGAGCATCCGACTCTGGGAAATTGCTACAGGGCGGTCTCAGTCAATCGAGCAGGCTCATAGTCGGCGGATTCATCGGCTGCAGCTAGATGCTGAGGGCACCCAGCTTCTGAGCGGCAGCTTTGATGAGCAGGTTAAGCTCTGGCAGTTACCAACCGCGACCTGCCTTCAGACCTGGCAGCAACCGCAGCACAAGGTAGGCGAAGTTTTGTTTTGCGCAGGCAATCTGCCCCGGGTGGTGAGTAGCTGCGATCGCACTCTCGCCTTTTGGTCTTTAGACCATGACCAGCCTCACTATACCCGTCAGGCCCACGAAATGCCTATTCAGCAGACCGCTCTCAGCGCCAACGGGCAGCATTTGCTCAGCCTCAGCACTGATGCCGAAATCGGCATCTGGGAAATCACTTCTGGCATTCGCTGGCGGGCCTTACATATCGATCGCCCCTATGAGCGCCTGAACATCCGCGATGCCGTTGGTCTAGAAGCTTTGGAAAAGCAAGTTTTGCAGCTTTTAGGAGCAGTTGAGCTGTAGCTAGCATCCAAGTCGTCAATTGCTAACCAGATAGCACAAAACTTTTTGTTTCAGATTGGAGATTGCCCCTAGAATGAGGGACAAGCGTTCTTTTTTGTATCCAGTTTCTGCATCTGCTCAATGCATCTACTCGGTTTTGGATATCTAACTGTATAGCTTCCCAGCTATCTGAAATAGATCCTTTTGTACACTTCTACCTTAGTCACATCGGATCTGCTCCGACCAGTCTCTTAGAGACTTCGTAGGCACCCCGTTCACCTGACTGATACGGCCATGAACTCCTTTGACTCATTCGACGGCTGGGTCGAAAACGCTAGCCTTTCAGAAAACTTTCTCTATCAGCATCTACGCCTTTGTCGTAGTCAAGAATCTGCCGACGCTGTCATTAATCGCTTTTCCAAGCTGTTTATTGAAGCGCTACACTACCCCGACTCAGAAGTTTGGCAGGTTCTAACTCGGCTAACGAATGAAGCGGAATCAGAGCGCCAGTTTAAGTACACGCTCAACCGCTGCTGCTATACCAGTAGTTGATCAAGGTATAGCA
>JAAHIC010000375.1 GCA_010671965.1 Leptolyngbya sp. SIO4C5 | reverse complement strand
TGTAGCTGGGTCTCGCACCTGCCAGAGGACCTCACTTTCGAGCGGGTAGACGGTCACGGCCTCAATGCTGAGGAACTGGCTAAAAACCCCCGGCTAGATCACTACTTCGTCCAAAACCTCAACGAGAACCAGCACCTACCGTTTGAGGACCAATCGTTTGACGCAGTGCTCAATACGGTTTCGGTGCAGTACCTGCAATATCCCGAAAAAGTCTTCGCTGAGATCTACCGCATTCTCAAGCCCGGTGGAATTGCCATTGTCAGCTTTTCTAACCGCATGTTTTACCAGAAGGCGATCGCGGCTTGGCGCGACAACAGCGAAACGGCACGAGTTGAGCTAGTCAAGCGCTATTTCCGGTCAGTGTCGGGATTCAGTACGCCTGAGGTCGTTGAGCGAGCCTCTACCCTGCCCAGTTTTTTGCAAATGCTGGGAGTTGGCGGCGGCGATCCCTTTTATGCGGTGATTGCCGAACGGACAGAGCCGCTGACCTAATCATGTCGGCTCCCATCTGGCATCGTGGCCCCTTTCAGGCGTGTCCCTATCAGATTTGCCTCTGATAGGTTGGTGTCGCTGAGATTGGCATAGCGTAGGTCAGCGTCGGTTAGATTAGCACCTCTGAGATTAGCCATACTGAGATTGGCCCGCTTGAGGCTGGCATCACTCAGGTCAGCACCGCTCAGCATGGCCTCACGCAAATCGGTTTCAGCTAAGTTGGCCTGGGTTAAGTTGGCCTGATGCAAATTAGCGCTGATTAAGTTACCGCCAAACAGAACAGCCCCGGCTAAATTGGCATTGCGAAGGTTCGCCATGCAGAGATTGGCGATACTGAGGTTAGCCCAGTGCAGATCGGCATCGCACAGCGTCGCGCCTACTAAATTGGCTAGGGCAAAGCTGCCCAAGCTAAAGTTGGCCTGATGGGCGATCGCATCCTGAAAGTTGGCCTGAATGCAGTGAGCCTCCCGAAAATCAGCTCGGTTTAAGTTGGCCTGCTTCAGATTCGCTCCCTGAAAGTCGGCAGTATAAAATGTGCCGTCCGTCAGATCAGCCTGTTGCAGATTGCTCTCGCTGAAGTTCGCCATACAGCCATCCGCACCTCGCAATCGACTTTGGTGAAGATCGGTGCCTCGTAGGCTAGCCTCCCTCAGGTTAACAGCCGTTAAATCGGTCATTGACAGCACGGCAACATCCAGCCGCGCCCGCTGTAAATTGGCTCGCTCCAAACAGGCTTCTCGCAGGTCTGCCCCAATTAGATTTGCGGCAGTTAAGTCTGCCTGAGTCAGATCTGCAGTGTAGAGCAGGGCTTCTTTGAAGTTAGCCCAGCGCAAATCTGTGTTCCGTAGATTTACCATACAGCAGTCTGCCTGACTCAGATTGATCTGTCTCAAATCCGCCTGAGCCAGAACGACTTCTCTCAGATCAAGCGGCCTCTGAACCGTGATCTTGGGGGAGACATCTTGCGCCTGCGATCGCCAATCGTTCCACTCAGCGACTCCTTGTTTAAGGAGGCTGAGATACTGCTGCTTCATCATGGTATTTGCCTGTCTATCCCTGAGAATGGCCGCAAGTAACCTGCTGGCACCTTTCTCAGATTGCCCATCTTGCTAGGCAAAAGACCGTGTTTTTACGCCATCTAGGTCGCAAAAGATACGTCGTTTCTCGGATGAAATGCCTATGGCTGAGCGGGCTGCATTGGTGTCTGATGGCAAGGAACGCTTTGGGTCAGCGGGTAAGCCGACGCTTCTTTTTGTATTTCGAGGTAGCGATGGAGATACTCGGTCGTAATGCCATGCAGCAGCAAATCGCGAGCTGCTGCAAAGGGGCTGTTGGGAGCTAGGGGATGGCGATTAGAAATGACGTGGTTCCAGCGATAGTCATCAGTTAGGGCACTGATGTAGCAGCCAAAGTTTTCGTCTAGCTGCAGCGATAGCACCGCTCGCTCAAACTCTTCACTGGTGAGGCAAAGCGAATAAAAAACCTTGAATAGCTCAATCGCCGATTCTAAATCCAGCAGCCGATGCCAGCGTGGGGTAAAGTCAATGTTGGTCTCTACGGGCTGAATGCTGTCGTAGCAAAGCCCTCGCGCTTTTACCTGTTCTAGCCACTTAGGACTCTCCTGCTGCGCCCGGTGGAAATCATAGACAAAGTTATAGAGAATCAGATCGTGATCTAGGAAGGCATTGTCGGCCAAATCGTCTACCGTCTTGGGGTAAAGGCGCGATCGCTCGATGGCCGAATCTGGCCCATTGTCAATTAGAAAATTGATAATGTTAGACCCTAGCCCAATGTGGCGCACAATCAAATAGCAGGCTGCTGGCGACACCCAGGTTTTGAGAAACCAAGCCGCCGAGCGATGCATTAGCCCGTAGGCATGGAACTCAAACGGCAATAACCGCTTCACGGTAAGAATTAACCCTAGCAGCATATTGGCAATCAGCCGAATTGGCCATAGCAGATAGATGCGGCTGCTGCTTTTAAGATCGCCAATCATATGTGCCTTCGCTACCGGATCCACCGGGATAGCCTGATCGAGATACAGTACGTCCCACATATTGGGGTTAGCACGATCGTAAGGCTGACAGCAGTAGATCTGCTCGGAGACAGCCGCTTCAGTCATAACTTTTTCAGACGGTAACATCACTCAATTTCCTCCAGTTGCAGTAAGTACAGTCGAGCCGTAACCTGAGCCGTTTTGACAATGCGCTGGGCGATCGCTGGTGTCATCCAGTTGGCCTGCAGAATAGAGTCTATTTTGCCAATATGAGACTCATCGTTATCGCTGTGGTAAGCCAAAAACGACACCTGTTCCCGGCTGAGTCTTAGGCTTTGCTGAATCTGCTCTGCCCACTTGCCCGCTAGGCGATTGCCCAATCCCTCAATGATGAACATGCTGCCGACTAAATCAATCGGATTTTCCTGGGAGGCGCGGTGAAAGATAAACGCTGACAGCGCTTCGCTACCGATATTTTTCTCGGCTGCTACAATTTCGGCCAAATCTCCACCAACGGACACATAGTTGCGCTCCAGCATTTGAAAATCTCGGTGTTCGTCCTGAGCATGACCAATAAAGAGCGATCGCAGCCGAAAATCCGTCATGTTTGAGGCTGCCCGCGCAATCCAGCGCGCTCCCTCCACCACCTGAGGCCGCAAGTTGCGCAAGAGTGCCTGATAGTCCGCCAGGGTAAACTCTCCCCGGTTCAGCCGCCGCACAATCGGCACTGCCTGCAGCCGCCGCTCGAAGTCTAGCCAGGTGAGGGTGAGGTCGCGGAGGAGGGGAGGCGGAGGTGGGGCAGGTAAGGAAGGTGAGGAAGAGGAGAAAAGTGAGTCAGTCGGGATATCAGTTGAGGGTTTCGTGGTGATTGATGGCTCCGCATTCAGATTACAGTCCACTGAAGCCAAAGCTTGTCTTTTCCCCCCATAGACACTACTCTCTCCCTCTTCCCCGTGTCTCCGTGTCTCCGCGTCTTCCCATTGCCCTTTCTCCCCACCTTCCACCACCGTCAGCATCATATACGCCGTCGTAAATCGCCCGCTCTCAGGGACAAAGCAGAAAATCTGCTGACCAGGCTGGAGTTTGCCAGAGTGGAATAGTTCCTCCAGCATCAGGTAGATTGAAGCGCAGCCGGTGTTACCACGGGTGTAGAGATTGGTGAACCATTTCTCTTCCGGCACCATGCAGTTAGCTTTCTCTAATAGTTCCACAATCTGACTGCGGAAAAAGTGAGAGGAGTAGTGGCACAGAAGCCAGTCAATCTGATCCGGCTGCACTCGGCCTAGATCAATCAGCCGCAGCCAGCCCTCGACTCCTAGCTTGATCACATTGTCCAGCAGGCGAATATTTTGCCGCAGGTTGATTGCTCCTGCCTGAGCAGCGGCGCTGTAAGTGGGATAGTCCATCCAGCTTTGAGTTGCCGTGTCATCGGCAGTGCCGGCATACATGCAGACCGGGTAAGCGCTGGCATGGGAAATTAGCTCAATCCACTCAATTTTGAGGCTAAGGCCCTTGGCGTTAGGGCGATCGCGGAGAATTAAAGCTCCTGCCCCATCGGAAAGCATCCACCGCAAAAACTCAGTGTCAAAGGCCAGCGGCTTACCGGCCTGCACCGCTGTCTGGGCCTCAAACTGAGTATGCTTGAACAGGCGGGAGGCCAGTTCAGAGGCCACAGCGATCGCGTTGCGTCTCTGTCCCAGCGCTATTTGAGACGCGGCGTAGTTCAAAGCGGCAATTCCCGCACAGCAGACTCCCTGGTGAGAGGTCGCTTCCAGGGACGGTAGTTCAGCCAGTTCGCCGTGTACCATACTGGCAAACCCTGGCACCAGTAGATCCGGCCAAGTTGTAGCGGCGCAGAGCAGATCAAAAGCAGCAGGCTCTAAATCCGAATGGGATAGAGCGTCCCGAATGGCGATCGCCGCCATCTGATGATTGAGATGGGTGGGATTTTGTTGGCGATCGAGGGCATAGTAGCGCTGCTGAATGCCGTTACTCTTGAGGATGCGGTGCTTTACCTTGGACGCCTTGCCGTTGACCCTGCCAAGATAGTCTTCTATTTCCTCGTTGCCTCGTGCCTGATTGGGCAAGCACTGACCAATTTGAGTGATGTAAGCGCCATGCATAAAAATTTACCTGCTGAAAATAGCGGTTCTTTTATGCCCAACTCTAGGTAGATTTTCGCGGGCAGTGACAGTTGCTGTGACAGTTTGGCTAATGACCCTGAGTCAGCTGAGAATTTGTTAATCTCAAAAATATCGCTCCAGGTTCAGTCGCACAGGGTTGACGTTTCTAGCTATGTCTTTTCTGTCTTTACTCTTCGCAATTGTCATTCTGGTTAGCGTTTACTTTTGGCTAACGCGATCGCGTCGCTCCCGCGCCTATCGCCCTAGACGACAGCCACCGCGTCCCGCTTCTCAAACAGCCGTGGGACGG
The DNA here is from genome assembly GCA_010671965.1 of Leptolyngbya sp. SIO4C5. GTDB lineage: Bacteria > Cyanobacteriota > Cyanobacteriia > Phormidesmidales > Phormidesmidaceae > Sphaerothrix > Sphaerothrix gracilis. The sequence goes on along the minus strand of JAAHIC010000375.1, from coordinate 296 downwards.
CAGACTCGGCGAGAACTGCTGCGTTTAACTAACGGCAATCAGGCGGTGGCTTTGCGACTGGTGGACCGGGTCAAAATGCAAAATCCAGGGCGCTCAGAGCAGTGGTGCTGGGAGAAAGCGATTTATGATATCCAGCGCGATCGCCGGGCTTGAGGGAAGTGGCTAGTGGCTGGGTACCCTTGAGTTTATCCGTCTTTACTATTGACGGATAACTTCTTAAATCTGGAACTGACAGCTTATGTAAGACGTTCAGCACCAGATTCTTGCTCTTCAAGCAAGTCACTTTATCAAGAAAA
>JAAHIC010000374.1 GCA_010671965.1 Leptolyngbya sp. SIO4C5 | reverse complement strand
TCAAGGAAGTTAACTCTATGAAAAAAGGACGCCCTAAAAGGAAAGGTAGTTTACTACAGAAATTTGCAATGATGCCAGCCGGTATGTCCTTGGGCCAGTGGCTAAGAATTATTGTAGAGAGCGGCGGTATTGAACGAAAGTACTGGCTCAAGGCCCTGTGGATCTCAGTCTTAACAGTTGCCTATACGCCTCTGAGAATTCTGGAGCAGATTAGGTTCGGCCAAAAGATCGAAAACACAGAGATCAAGCATCCTCCCATCTTTATTCTGGGGCACTGGCGCAGTGGTACGTCCTACCTGCACCGCCTCCTGACCCAGGACAAAACTTTAGGCTATGCTTCAGCGACTCAGATTGGATTTAACTCGGAATTTTATCTAACCAGCGATCGCTTCATCAAGCTGCTCCTGGGAGACCAAGCCTATCTAAAAGCTGCGGCCTACCCCTTAGAAGATGAGTATGCCATACTACATGCCTCTCCTTTTTCGTTTTACCGTATGCTCTGTTTCCCCAGACATACTCACGAACTGTTCAAAAAATTCATTTTGTTTCAACAGATTGATGCAAAAGTTAAGCAGTGCTGGAAACAAGTCTACTTGAAAATTCTAAGAAAACTAACGATTAGCACCAACGGTAAAAGATTAGTGCTTAAAAATCCGATGAATACAGGTAGAATCCGCCTGCTTTTAGAAATGTTTCCAGATGCCAAGTTCATTCATATCTATCGCAATCCGTATGCGATTTATTGTTCTCTGCAACGGCTAGAGGCTGCTAACGTTTATTCCTACAGATTACAAAGCTTTTCAGATGAAGAATGGAAGGAGGCAACTCTTTTTGTCTATCGAGAACTGATGCAGGCTTACTTAGAACAGAAAAGAGCAATTCCACCTGAAAATTTAGTCGAGATTAGATACGAGGATTTTGTCAAAAATCAAATAGGGGAACTTGAACGAATATATCAGAGCCTGAATCTTCCAGGATTTGCCCAAGCAAAAGAGGCTTTTATCGCTTTAATTGAAAACGAAAGCAAAAAGCACCAGTCTCAGGACTATCAGCTCAATCAGGAGGTGATTGACAAAATTAAGCAAAATTGGCAGTTTACCTTAGACAAATGGCAGTATGAACTGCCTACCAGTATTCAAGTAGTCAGCTAACACGAGCCTAAGCCGGTTTTCAACTCTCTTGCTGCAGCTATTGCTTGAAGCCATAGTCTTTCTTTAACCATGCTGTAATTTAAATGAAGACTTTTTTAATTGTCTGGTTTGGACGTCTATTTTCTCTAATCGGCTCTAGGCTGACAAGTTTTGCGCTGAGTGTCTGGGTCTATCAGAATAGTGAGTCTGTTACGCTGTTCTCGCTGACGGCCTTATCAACAACTTTACCCGCTGTATTAATCACTCCCATAGCCGGTCTCGTGGTAGACCGTTGGGATCGCCGCTGGATTCTAATTATTGGTCAGGTGGTCGCAAGTCTTAGAACGCTAGTTATTTTTCTACTCCTAATCAGTCATCACCTCACAGTTTGGCAAATCTGCTTAGCCAACGCTGTTACAGCGACGGTCACCTCTCTTCAACTGCCTGCTTTTCTAGCGGCTTCCAGCCTGTTAGTTCCCAAGCAGCGGCTCACACGGGCCATGAGCCTAACCCAGCTCGGCGTATCGGCAAACAGCATTATTGCCCCTTTGCTGGCAGGGGCTCTGCTAGTGACCATCAAAATACATGGCGTGCTGCTCGTTGACTTTGCAACCTTTATTATCGGAATTTTTACGCTTTTAATTGTTAGGTTTCCGCCCGCTATTACAGCAGAGACAGAACAATTGAAACAAGGCTCATTTTTACAGGAAATGAGCTATGGCTGGCAGTATATTCAAGCTAGACCTGGACTTTTAGGATTACTTGTTTTTTATACCTTTAGAAATTTTTTATTGGGGCTTGTTAGTGTACTCGCTGTGCCGCTGGTTTTGTCGATCGCTTCTTCAGATGTTTTAGGCAGAGTGCTGGCTATAAGCGGCATCGGCATGCTAATAGGCAGCTTAGTTTTAGCCAAGATTGAAGTTCCAAAACATCACTACATCAATACCATGTTTGGCTTCAATGCGTTAGCAACTATCGCCATGATCATGCTGGGTCTGCGTCCATCAATTCTCTTAATGACGCTGTCTGGATTTCTCTTGTTCTTCTGCATCCCTTTTATTAATGTGCCTAATCAGGCAATTTTTCAACAGAAGATTCCAGCCCATATTCAGGGAAGAGTATTTGCTCTGAGACGGGGATTCGCAACGGTGGCGCTGCCGCTGGGTTATGTGATTTCTGGACCTCTAGCAGACAGAATATTTGAGCCTTTGATGCTGCCTGATGGTCTCTTGGCCAGCAGCATTGGAGCCATTATTGGAGTAGGTCCCGGACGGGGCATTGCTTTGATGTTTATCGTTACGGGCTGTTTAACTTTAATTGTCACTTTAGCGGCCTATCAGTATCCTCGACTGCGCCGCCTAGAAATTGAACTCCCTGACACGATTTCGGATGATTGATGATTTATATTCATGTTTTAAAGAGTGCTCAACATTTTCTATGAGATCGCTCATCAGTCCGCTTCAACTAAACAGCACTATCAAACTGATAGTTGCTAGCTTTTCTCGGCCAGTATCGCTAGAGCTGATGCAGGCTTTTCAGACCTATTTTGCTTTTCATATTTTTATTAGCGCCTTACTTTTTTATTTAATCAAGCCCGGCGAAACGTATACAGCTTTAGGGTTAGCTATTTTACTTGCAGCATCTATAGCAAGCGCTTCTAAACGCTATTGTCAGTTTGGTCTTTTAGTTTTATTGGCCTATCATTTTTTCTGGATCATTGTCGGAAATTTTCCCTGGACAGCTAACCACTATTTCTTAGAAGGCTATATTCTATTATTTTTGGTTTTATTCCCTATCCGCATTGTTGACAAAGCTAAAAAGCTAGTAGATGGCACTAGCTGTCACCTAATTCAGTTCACAATTCTGTATGCTTACTTTTTTTCGGCTTTTCATAAAATTTTTCAAGGATTTTGGCTGAACGGAGAGTTTTTAGGATGGAGTCTGTTTCAAGATGCAAGTCTTGCTCTTTTTTACTCTAGCCAGTGGATTCTAAAAGCATTGATTAGTTTATTGGGTCTATCTGCCGACGGTATTCCATTTGAGTTTTCGCCCGGCATGGCTCGGACAGCTATAGCTATACCTACCTGGTTAACCTTTACGCTAATTGCTGTGCATTGCGCAATAATTTTGGTTGAACTGTCTGTTCCAGTTTTAGTCGTTATTTATAGAAATCAAAAGTTAGGAAGATATCTGCTTTTAGCAATGACAATAGGAATTGGTTTACCTTCTTTAGAATTTATATTCATGTTTGTTGCCCTTGGCTGTGATTTTCTATTTTTCCCTCAAAGGCCACAGCGAAACTATACGGCTTTGCTGCTGCTGCATTCCCTTTTACCCATTGCCCTGATTGGACTTCAGATGTTAAAAATTTCTCCTTATTAGCCTGCTTTAAATTAAGCGCTTGTATGGTTTAGGAGTCAGTTATGTTGCTTAAGCTTAAATTTAGACAAAAATTAACTTTAGTCGTTTTTTTATGGTTGGCTGTTTGGCCTATTGTTCACTTGGTGTGGAGTACTTTTTTTAATTTGAATTCTTGGAAGCTAGGGGGATGGGGCATGTACGCCCGGGTGCATGCTGCTTCAACCGGTATTAGCGTGTTTCTAGTGGAAGATGCTTGCCAGTCATTAACTAATATGGAGCCAGGTCAACTGGTCGGGGTAGAACGAGTAATATTATTTAGGAATAATGAAACACATGATTTGAAGTCGGACAGTTTTGGTGGCGTCGTTCTATTTGAGAGGGCTGAAGTTGATTCGTTAGTCTCTTATATTAGAGTTTTTAAGCGAGAGTCGGACATTGAAAACTTGATTAACCATATCAAAAGGCATTTACAAGATCCGATTCAAATAGATTATGCTCTAATTTTTTTGACTGAGCCTCGTCTCAATGTCTTTAAAGACTATACCTACACCGATACAGAAATCTATCTTGTTAAAGAAAATGAAGCCAAAAAGCTAGGCACTTATAGTACTGATCAATACGAGGTTGAACAAATCCTAGCTTCAGTTAATAGTCAAGTGGAACTGAACTCCTGCTCTCCGCTTTAGAAAAATTCTGGGTACACATTGCCAGTCAGCAGACTTCAGCCTTTTAAGAGTCTTAAGCTTTAATTTTATGGAACTATGACCATGCAACTTCCGGTGATTGGCAAAGTTCGCTGGAGTCTATCACTAGCCCTAGGCTTACTGACGATAGGCTTGATTGGGGCTGGCGCCAGCCTTTATTTACCCCAATATCGTCGCTCACAGGAACCCGATTTAGAGGCACTGACAGTCCCGGTACAGACAAATGCTGTTTCAATTAGTATTGAAGCAAGTGGAACGGTAGAACCGATTCAGGCTGTCAACCTCAGTCCGCGAAGCTCAAATATTCTGGCGGAGCTGCATGTTGAGCAAGGCGACTACGTTGAGCAAGGGCAGCTTATTGCCAAGATGAAAGCAGACGATATTGAGGCTGAGCTGATACAGGCCCAGGCTCGGGTTGCTCAGGCTCAAGCTCGCCTCGATCGCCTTCAAAATGGCAACCGCGTTCAAGATATTCGTCAGAGTCAGGCCCGCGTAGCGCAGGCAGAGGCCCGCGTAGCAGATGCAAATTCTAGGCTGGCCTTGGCTCAGGAACGCGTCAGCCGCAATCGCTATCTGACTGAGCGGGGAGCTTTGTCTCAAGATGAGCTGGACGCGGTGATACAAGAGGTTGAGAGCGCTCGGGCTGCCCTTGAGCTAGACCGCGCCAATTTGGAGGAATCCAACCAGAACTTAGAGCTGGTGCAGCAGGGAAGTCGAGCTGAGGACATTGCTGAAGCCGCCGCTCAGCTCCAAGAAGCAATAGGTCATCAGAAGCTGGTAGAGGTGCGGCTAGCAGACACGCTTGTGCGAGCACCGTTTGACGGCGTCATCACCCAAAAGTTTGCTACGGTTGGAGCTTTTGTGACCCCTACAACCTCAGCTTCAGCAGTTTCGTCCGCTACTTCGTCAGCGATTGTTGAAGTGGCTAAAGGCTTAGAGATTGTCGCTGAAATTTCAGAGATTGATGTAAGCCAAATTCAAGTGGGTCAGCAGGTCAAGATTGTTGCTGATACCTATTGCTTCTT
>JAAHIC010000373.1 GCA_010671965.1 Leptolyngbya sp. SIO4C5 | reverse complement strand
TTCTACGCATCAATGGCAGCTTCAACCGCGTTTTGATCTGCCTAAAGATTGGCTATCGGTGGTGCTGCAGCAGAGCGGACTGGACCAGCCGCCTGAATACCTGGCTCAGCTTCTCTGGCAGCGCGGTTATCGCTCAGCCGAGCAGCTAGCGGGCTTTTTTAATCCCCAACAGTATCAGCCTGCTTCTCCTTTCGAGTTTGGCCCAGAGATGCCGCGAGCGGTTGAGCGGCTGCAGCAAGCCTATCAGCGGGCAGAGAAAGTAGCCATTTGGGGCGATTTTGACGCCGATGGCGTCACAGCAACGGCGGTTTTATGGGAAGGGTTGGGCCAGTTCTTTCCGTCTGAGCGGCTCACCTACGTGATTCCCAATCGGCTAAAGGAATCGCACGGGCTACAGGCGGAGGGACTAGAGCGGCTGGCTGCTGCGGGCTACACGTTAATTGTGACCTGTGACACGGGCAGCACTAACTTAGCGGAGCTAGACCTCTGCCAGCAACTAGGGCTAGACGTGATTATCACCGACCACCATACGCTTCCTGCGCAGCGACCGCCAGTTGAGGCCATCATCAATCCCCGCTATCTAGCCGCCGATCATCCCCTGGCTTCTCTCTCAGGCGTAGCGGTGGCCTACAAGCTGATAGAGGCGCTCTACCAAACCCTGCCCGCTGTCCCCCAGCAGCCTTTAGAGCAGCTCATCGATCTAGTAGCGATTGGCCTGATTGCTGACCTGGTTGAACTCAAAGGGGACTGTCGCTACCTAGCTCAAATGGGCATTCAAAAACTGCAGCAGCGATCGCAGCTAGCGCCTGACGAAACCACCCATCGTCCCGGTGTTGTAGAGCTTTTATCGCTCTGCAAGCGCAGCGGCGATCGCCCCACAGATATCTCCTTTGGCATTGGCCCTCGCATCAACGCAGTCAGCCGCATTCATGGCGATGCCAGCTTTTGCGTCGAGCTGTTGACCAGTCATGACCCGCAGCGCTGCCACCAGCTCGCCGTTGAAACCGAGCTAGCCAATACCCGCCGCAAAGCCCTACAGCGAGACTTACAGCAGCAGGTATCCCAGCAGCTTCAGCAGCTTGATCTCTCAACTACCCGCGTCATTGTGCTGGCGGATATGCAATGGCCCGTCGGCATCCTGGGTCTGGTAGCAGGCCAGATTGCCCAGCAGTATCACCGCCCCACCATTTTGCTCAGCCTTGATCCACCTAGCCCGGACGGTTCAACACCTCAGCTAGCTAGAGGCTCAGCCCGATCGCCTCAGCAGGTCGATCTCTATCAGCTTGTCCAGTCTCAGGCTCATTTACTCCGTAGCTTTGGCGGTCATCCCTACGCGGCGGGGCTGAGTTTACCCGCCGCCAACATTCCGCTGTTTACCGAAGCTATTAATCGTCAACTGCGAGAGCAGCAAAGTGCCACCGCGATCGCCGCCGCCGCCATTCTCACCGCTGACCTAGAAGTCACTGTGGCCGAACTGGGGCAGTCTCTTTTCAAACAGCTTAAGCAGCTAGAACCCTGCGGCATGGGCAATCCGGTGCCGCGCCTGCTGCTGCGCAACTGCTGGTTCAACAACGCCCGCAACTACAATATCCGCGATCAGCGAGGCGGCAAAGTCCGCTACATCAAAACCGACTTCGACCTCTGCGACGCTACCGATAGTACTGGCTTTCCTGGTCACTGGTGGGAGCACTACCGCGATGATCTGCCAGCGGGTTCCTGCGATGTGATAGCTGAGCTGGATTTAAACCCCTATCAAAAACGCTATGAGGTACGACTACTAGCAGTTCGTCCTACAGCGGTTGTACAGGCGGCTGACGAGACGGCAAAGTGGCTGGTTGACCAGCGGACAGCGAACGCAGATACGCCAAGGTCAGCCCTTGTGCTGCAGCACTGCCCGACTCAGTGGCAGGATTTTCAGCCCTGGCTGCAGCAGGCCCTCCAGCAGCAGCAGGCTTTGACTTTGGCCTATACGCCTCCTGAGCAGCCTGCGCCCCAACAGATTGTAATGACCCTGCTGGGCATCGCCAAGTATCTTTACCGCCAGCAGCAAACAGCCACACGCCCTCAACTGCTGGAAAAGCTTGGCCTCAGCGATCGCACCCTCGCCCTAGCCTTAGACTGCCTGGAGCAGCTCGGCTTTAAGCTGGTGCGAACGGAGCAGGGGGTGAGCGTAATCGATTTACCCGCAGCGCTAGCAGTTTCTGAATCAGGGGCGATCGCCTCCCTGATTGCCGCGATTCAGGAGGAGCAGTTTCGCCGCCAGTATTTCTGCCAGGTACCCTTATCTACGCTGCAGGCCGTTGCCCACCACATGTTTGGCTAACTGCATTTGCTCAGCCTGGACGAGACTCAGACTCGCAGGGATCTTCCATTATGGGTGAAGCCTTGGCCACCGTATCGCGGGCGACGACTGTAGAGAGATCAAATGCTTTGGCGACCGGCACTGCTGTAGCGACTGCGGCTAGGGCCGACTGCTGGCTGATTTCTTCAGCCTGCTGTAGGCTAGGTGAGATTTGAAGCACCAGCTCAATGCGTTCGGCTTTATTCGTTGCCGCCTGCTTTAAGCAGCCTCTAGCGGCAACTAACACCGGATTTGCTTCTCGATGGATAACGACCTCATCTAGCTCATATTTTTTCAGCACTGCCTGCAGACTGGCAACTACATCATCTGCAAAAGCCTTGCGTTGACCTGTATTGCAATCCATTTTGCCTCCTTTTATCGAATCAGCACGATAGCTGCTGCGGTTCTGACATCACTTACATCATCACGACCGGAACGACGGCCATCTCCCGGTAGGAAATAGATATCCGCGAAGGTAAAGCTCATAAACGGCTCAAGCTGGGAGTTCAAGGCAGCCTGCAGTGGGCCAATGCCGCCGGGAATGCTGCTATTGAGTCTGTCAGCAACCTCACCACTGCAGACCCCTGCGGACTCCGTACGGTTCCACTCCCACTGATCCACATTCGCCCGCAGCCTGCCGCCACTGTCTAGAGAGACCAGAATGTAATAGTGAACAGTGACGCGGGTGTCGCCGCCAGGGGCGAAACAATACCAGGGTAAATCGATCCGTACCCGGAAGGAAAGGTCGATGAAGACTCGCCAGGCCGGATGACGTGCCGGTTCTCTCGAACCAAGGAAGGTGGCGCTATAGGGCACCATACCGGCGCGGATGCCGGTGATACGGCTGACGCCGCTGGGTAAGCTGCTGTCTACAATACTGCGGTTGGCTGGCGTATCTAGGGTTGATGTTAGCGGAATCACAATTTCGGAGTTGTTGCGTACCCGCGCCAGAGAAGCGCGGCGATCGCCAAAAGTCCAGGTGACCCAAGCCCATCCGCCGGTGCCAAACTCAATGCTGTTACAGTTGGCCGCCCCGGTGAAATCTCGCTCCTCAAAGATACAGCTCGTTAATGCTGGCATTCTTGCCTCCTTCATTCATAGAGATGAATGCTTGCAGGTGAACAGGCAATTTTTTCCGTGCCTAGACTGGCATGGTCAAAATAAGCAACCGGCTGAATTGATGCGTTTAGGCAAGCGGTGAGAAATTCAGCTCGGTTTGAGTTTTAAGCGTTAAAGGTGCGTCGGTTAAAAAATTTGAGTCTGAATAAGTTCTAATAGAAGCTGCTCACCCTGGCTTAGACTACGCTAGGGGCAAATAAAACCCACCAGGCCAAAACGGCTAAGATTAAAACGCAGACTTTGACAGCAATGTAGAGAAAGCTATCGGGAGCAATAAAGCTATGCATAGAATCCCTCCAAGCTTTTAATTTCTCAGGCTAGACGCCCTATCTCTATTTTCTTCATCACAGCGGGCCGCTCAGCCGAAATTTGACGTTTTGTTAGGCTTATTCGCTAGCGGGTACAACTGTCCCCGGCTGACAGAAAGCCTTGTTACTATTGATGCAGACAAATAGTGTGACTCCGAAAAGCTTGAGCTGCTTAACGCTATGCTGACCCATCAGCCCATTACTCGCTGCATTATGGTGCTGAGCTTCGGCGCGGCAGCGTTGCTGGTAGCAACTGAGTGGGCCTCACCGCAGTGGCAGTCCTCAGCGCCCGTTGGCTCGCCTAAAACGCTGTGGCGCTACGAAGGCTTCAACCCTATGCCGCGTGTTTCAGCCAAAGCGAAAAATACAGAACTGGTGGTGAGTCTAGCAGAGCGGCGGCTTCAGCTCTATGTGGAAGATCAGCTCGCCGCCAGCTATGACATTGCGGTGGGTCAGGCTGATTGGCAAACGCCTACGGGCAGCTTCAAAGTACGGCAAAAGCAGGAATATCCGGCCTGGCAGCATCCTATTACTGGCGAGGTGATTCCGCCAGGGCCAGAAAATCCGCTAGGGGCCAGATGGCTGGGTTTTTGGTCAGACGGCAGACACGCTATTGGCTTTCACGGCACTAATCAGGAAGAATTTATCGGTCAGGCGGTTTCTCACGGCTGCATCCGCCTGCGCGATCGCGATATTCGTAGTCTCTACGATCAGGTAGATATCGGCGCGACCGTGATTGTAAAGCCCTAGAAACGTCAAAATAAATCCGTCGATTGTTCAAATCGACGGATTCACTGAGATTGCGATTGAGGCTGAGTCGGCCCAAAACTGCTCTAGGCAGTCTGAGGCACATGCTCGAACTTATAGGCGTGTTCCTTAAGCAGTTCACTTACCTGGGTCAGAACAGCGTCATCACCTGTGCTGTTTTTCTGAATTGAAGTCCGCTCAGGATAGAAGTCAGGCTGATTCAGGTTGTGAGCGATCGCATCTTTGACGTGCTGAGAAATCAGGTTGAATAGCTCATCTTTAGCCTTGCCCCGCTGATAGTTAGCGCCTTCTTCCGTCGTGGCATAGAGGGGAGGCAGGCGGTTGAGCGCATAGGCCGCCACATCGCCTAAATCTAGAGTGCAGTCGCTAGCGGCTTCAATCTCAGCTACGCGAGCGATCGCTTCGGTCAGCACCAGCTCCTCCATCACGTTGATGAACTGCTTCCGAGGAACTGCAACCACCTCTCCGGTTAAAAGCGCTCCCATCAGACGATCGAGAGCCATGTACTCTTCAATCGAAAGCTCAGAAGCCGTATCACAAATACGGCCTACCTCCGCTTCCATAGCAGGCGTCAAATATCCATCCTGCAGAGCTTGCTCAACAATTTTTTCAATAGTCATTCGGCTTGAGAACTCCGTTGAACTAGGGGTATAGAAGCCGTAGCGCATCTAGGCTGAGACTCTAGGA
>JAAHIC010000372.1 GCA_010671965.1 Leptolyngbya sp. SIO4C5 | reverse complement strand
AATTATTACCGCAGTGCGTTTTTTGCCCTGACAGAGGAAAAGTCTTATGGGGTGTTGCCGGTGCCAACGCTGCTAATCTGGGGAGAGCAGGATCCGGCACTAGGAAAGGAACTAACCTATGGCACAGAGCAGTATGTGCAAGATTTGCAGATTCGCTATGTGCCGGATGCCGGACATTGGGTGCAGCAGGAAAGGCCGGATTTGGTAAACGGTTATATGCGGCAGTTTTTAGAGGTTGAAATTTAGCTCCGAAGTTTGAGTTAGAGGATTCAGAACAGCCAGTCATTGCCCCTGAGAGAACGCCTGTGCCGAAAAAACAAAAAGTATTAAGCTCCTTTGCCTAACATTGCGGGCACATCAATTTCTTTGATGCAGGTGGCTCGTGATAGAGACAGAATGCAGTCGATTATTTTCATAAGATCTGTCAAAGGAATTGCTTCACCGCCCGTTAGATTATCTGCGGCCAGATCAGCTAGAACTTCGGGAGTACCCACGTTACCAGGATTGATGACCGTTACACCAATTTGCTGCGATCGCAATTCTTCGCGCAGAGAATGCACTACTCCCCGCAGTCCAAACTTAGAAGCACTGTTGGCAACTTCCCTTCCTGAGAAATTATCTCGGCCTGAGAGCGCTCCCATAAAAATAATTTTTGGATTAGCCGCTCTTCGCAGGGCAGGCAGTAGCGCTTTCACCAACCGAATCGGAGCTACCAAATTAACTGCAATCACTCGGGCAATATCCTCATCAGAACACGCTTCAAAGCGATACTGCGGGGTAAAGGCATGAGTTTCCCAGGTTCCACCCATGTACAGCAGTGCATCTAAAGGCTCACTGCCAACCGCGATCGCAACCGTTTCTATCCCTGCCAAATCAGATAAATCTGCCTGCACCCACTCACCTACCGGGGCGGCTGTACGAGATACCGCTAATAAGCGATCGCACTGGTCTACAAAATGCTCTGCAACGGCAAGCCCAATGCCGCGGCTTGCCCCTGCGACTAGAATTGTCTTGCAAGCCATTACTGTTCTTCCGTTTCATTGAGACGAAGACCGAATTTAGTCACTCCGGGAAACTCAATGTTGAATTGCTCCGAAAAGTAATCCGCATGAAAGGTTTGATAAGGCTTAAACCCCATCATTTATAGGTGTGATAGGCGGCTTCATTGCCATTGATCACCATAATTCCTGCAAATTCATGCTGCTGCGATCGCCCCTCTGCCAGTAAAGCTTTAAGCAATACTTTGCCAAAGCCTTGCCCCCGCGCTTGCGGTAACACAGCCACATTTTCAATAATCCAGGTTGCTTGAGGGGTAAGAAAAAAAGGACGTAAATCACCTCCCCAAAGCGCCATATAGCGATCGTGAAAGGCAGTTAAGGTGTCTGTAGACCACTTCAGCTCGTGGGCGATCGCCTCTAAATGAGAGAGACGCAACGGGCAGTAGTCTTCTGTACCAGGCACATAGCCGGCTGCGGCTGCAATGGGTTCCCCCTGAATCTCTAAAATCAGAAAATCCGCTACGTTGCCCCAATTAGAAGCATCTGTCCGCAGTTCTGCCTCAATAAACTGCAAGGCAGTGGTTCCAGTCCCGTCTAGTAAATCTTCCCAAAAGCAGTGATTTAACGGCGGCAACGAAGCTTCATACTCGATCCTAGCTAAAAATGGAATATCTTCTGGCGTGGCTTTACGGGTACTCAGTGCAGCGGACATTAGAACCCCTTTGAGGAAGAACCTCACAAAAGATACAATCTGTATGTATCTCAAAAATATGAGGATTTTCATTCCTTGTCAAGATACATACCGTCTGAATGTTTGATATGAGAATTCACAATGCCCGCTAAGTTAACCAAAGCTGAACAAACTCAACGAACTCGTCGAATTATTATTGAGCGAGCACGCCACCTGTTCTCAACCAAAGGGTATGCTGCGACAGGAACCGAGGAAATTATCAGCGAATTAGGGATTACCCGAGGGGCTTTGTATCACCAATTCAAAGATAAGCTAGGAGTCTTTAAGGCTGTTGTTAAAGAAGCCTATAGTGAAATAACAGACCATATTCAAACCAAAATCCAACCGCTTGATAATAACTGGCAGCAGCTAATCGTCGGCTGTCAGGCGTTTCTGGAAGTGGCTCAGCAAGAGGAACTGCGGCGGCTAGTCTTTATTGAGGCTCCAGCCGTTTTAGCCGCAGACGACTTAGTTGAAATCGATCAATACGGTTTTGGTCTGCTGTATGAGTCAATTCAGGTAGCGGTTGGTGAGGGTCAGCTAAGCACAATTAATGCAGAGGGTTTTGCCCACTTGGTCAATGGTTCGCTCAATGAGTTAGCCGCTTGGGTTGCCCAGTCTGACGATCCTGAGCGGTTAAAAATAGCCCAATGCCTGGTCGAGACACTGCTCACACGGCACCAGAGTTGACGGTGTCTGTCTGGGCGTTGCTGGATTAAAGGATGGCCCTGGTGTTTACTGGTCGTGAGCGAGACGCTCATACTCCCTCGCCTCTTATCGGGTAGGTTATACCAAGTTCTGTGAACTAGCGCTACCTATCGGTACCCCACCGCCTGCGGCACCTCCCCTTGGCAAGGGGAGGTTGGGAGGGGTTTGATCGCCTCTTATCGGGTAGGTTATGCCAAGTTCTGTGAACTAGCGCTACCTATCGGTAACCCCACCGCCTGCGGCACCTCCCCTTGGCAAGGGGAGGTTGGGAGGGGCCTGATCTGTAGCTGTAAAACCAAGAATCGGTATCAGTGTCAGCATCTTGCTTGCGTTTTAATTCATATCCAAGATCAGCAATACCTTTGTCTGAACTTGCATCGCCCATCTCTTCAATGTCACGAGAGAATAGCAGGGACAGGGGGTTGATCGATCACCCCCCTACCGCCTCATCTATCGCCAACCTGCCGGCGGCTTCGCTACTGTCGTTTCTTCCTCGTCAGCGCCTTTGCCCGCTCGCTCGCCTGGCTTGTTAATTAGCTGCACCGTGGTCGCCTGTGGCCCTTCCTGTCCGTCCGTCACCATAAAGCGCACGCCGCTGCCAACCGTCAGGCGATCGAAGTCATCGTGTAGCACGCTGTTTTGATGAAAATAGATTTCCTGACCCGACATTGACTTCAAAAAGCCATAGCCTTCGTTGGGGAATAGCTTCGTGACAATACCGCCTACGGCCTGATCAGGATGCTGCTTAACTTTTTGCTGCTGGCGATCGACCAGCTCCGTTAGCTGCCGCTGGGCCGCTTCAAAGGCGTCTCGAATCAACGCCTCTGGTGGCTGATATTGGGTGCCTTTATCCGGGCTTTTATCCACCGCTAACTCATGTCCGGGGGGAACCGTCAAATTGATTCTGACCCGATAGGGAGAACCGGCCTCAGGGTGTTCGTGTACCTGCTCAACAGCAACGTGGCAGCCAATGATGTGGTCGCACACCATTTCTAACTTGTCTACTTTCTCTTGAATGAGCGTTTCTAACGCGTCTGTTTTTTCGACGCCGCGATAAACAGTTTCTAGTGGAACTTGCATGAAATCTCCTATGATGCTTCGTTGTTCAAATGGCTAAGCTAGCTATCTTGGGGCATAGCTAGCTCACAGCCAACGTGGTGGGGGTGGGCGGCTCAACCTGAGCACCGACCCGCGCCCGGTAGAAATCAGAAAAGCGCTGTTCGTGGCGAGCCAGATTGGCTTCGATTTGGCTCAAAACCTGAACTGTTGTCGGATCGGTGAGCTGACTGGCGAGGTGTAGGGCATCTACAACACCCGTTTGAATATCGCCCAGTGCCCGCCGGGTAATAGCCATTTCGTCGCTAGACTGGAGCCAACCTTGCAGCGTCGCGAAGGCTTCACTGCCCATCGCCTGCCAGGTCACCTGCTCGTCAAAGGCGGCCAAACGCTGCTCTAACAGATTTACATGCTGCCGCTTAGTGGTAATGACCTCCTGCAGAATCACCTGCAGTTCTACGCCGCTAACCTTCTCAGCATATTTTTCAAAGGCAGCTAAGGTATAGCGTTCGCCCACGATAGCCGCATTAAGCGCATTTAAAATGTCCTGACGGCTAGAGCCACCCCAGTCTGCCGCAAGCTGCCACCAGCTATAGTGCTGATCGCTGGGGTCGGGCATAGCCTTGCCGCTGAGGTCAAGTCTCAACGCAGTGAGCAGCATGGTGGTAAACAGGGACAAGTCGCCGGGCTGACGAGCGGTAATCAAATTGCCATCAACAATAACCGGCTCATCAATGTAGGTGGCACCAGCGTTTTGCATATCTTTGCGAATAGAGCGATAGCCAGTGGCCTGTCTTCCTCGTAGCTGATCGGCCTCAATCAGTACTTGGGGGCCGTGACAAATAGCCGCAACCACCTTTTCCTGAGCGATCGCGTTCATGACCAAGCGCATTGCATGGGGGTTCATTCGCACATAGTCTGGGGCACCCCCACCCGGAATGATAATGGCATCAAAGTCCTCGGAGCGGACTTCCGTGGGGGTCGCATCTGGTCTAATGGTCACCTGCTCTCGCTGGCCGACGTACTCGTCGTTCATGCGTGAACCCAGCACAACTACTTTAACGCCCGCCTGCTTGAGAGCGTTGTAGGGGACCTGAAACTCAGAATCTTCAAACTGATTTTCAACTAAAATAGCAACTCGTTTTGCTGCGCTTCTATTGGGTTGAGAAACCATAGAAAAATCTCCTTAAATCTTGATACCTAATCGCAAAGTGCTTGGCGTTCGGCTAAAAATTTGTAGACTGAGTGATCGTTAGTTAAGTGACAGTTAGTTATTGTTTTTATAGAAAAATTAATCTGTATTACTAAATTAGCAATCTCCTAAGCGATGAACGTCGCTCTACGGGAAGATTTCGCCTCTATAGTGCTACCGATAGATTCAACAGCGAAGGGCAGCGCGGTCACTATTCGCCCTATAGATCAAGATCGCAAAAATAGCGGAGTCATTGACTGACTCCGCCAGAGCTGTTAGTTAATCGGTAATAGCTACACTATCTCAGCCTGCTGGAATGACTGGCTTAAAAATGTAGGTTGAGCCAACAACGGAAATTTCATTTGTCGATGTTGGGTTTCGCTATGCTCAACGCCAACCTACAAAAGCCCTAACTTTAGCTGTGTCACGCCACCACTTTAGAGGCTGGGGGTCTTACCCGTTTCATTCTGAGAAGCGATTTCCTTGACTTCGCTGTAGCCCATGTTGCTGGCGGCTTCCCGGAGAACGGAAATTTGCGACTCAAACTCTAGA
>JAAHIC010000371.1 GCA_010671965.1 Leptolyngbya sp. SIO4C5 | reverse complement strand
TGACTATCCAAGCGCAGCAAAGCCTGTATCGCAGAAAGCAGTTGGCAGGCTAGGGCCAGTCTCGGTACATTGATGCACTATCGCTCGAAGTCATTTCGATTAGCTGATCAAGGAGGTAAGGAGGATGTGATAGAAGCTCAAAAAGCAAAAAACCCCAACTGTTAGGAGCAATCAGGGTTTCAAGCTTTTTATTTGGATTTTAACCATCAGCGGGAACCTAACTCGAAGCTGGCAAGCAAAACAGTTAGGTAGCCTATAGAGCTTTTGTGAAAAAAGCTTGTAGGTTCGCTGCACTTATTCTATCAATGCTTTTTCAAAAGGGGCAACCCCCTCGAAACAGCATTAGTGAATGCCCAAGTGTCAGCTCTCTATCCCGCACTGCAAAAACGGTAGAGAGCTTGCTGCTCTCTCCTTCCCTTCATATAGAGAGCAGACTGCATGAATATATGTTTTTGGACTCCGATTTACCGACCCCCGACTGCCTGGGGTGAAACTCAAAATCAGCCTGCCTTCGGTCAGAGGGGGGCTTCATGGTAGCCAGCTTCCATCCTCCCAAACCGATTCCGGCTGACCCCCTTGGCCGGCGGTTCTGCGAGATCTTTGGCCGCCGCCTATGGGACTTTATTGAAGCTCCCACTCCGTCCCTTGGTGATAAACCTGAATGGCGTACCGTTACTCACTATCAGATTTGTCCCCGTGTTCTCTGGCGGCGATGGCGAGATCCCGGCACCCTAATCGGCGTTCGGTTTAAAGGTCAGACCTTTTATGGCCTGATCGATATCGATGCAGAGAGTCCCTATTGCAACGAAGAAGCGATCGCTCAGCTCCGAGCTGCCCTAGAAACTATCGGCATTACTCGCACTCTACTGCTGCGCTCTAGCCACAGCAATGGCCTGCACCTCTATCTGCCGCTGCCAGAGCTGGTCAAAACCTTTGACCTAGCGGTTGCTCTCCACGAGTGTCTCACTGTTCAAGACTTCGCGATCGCCAACGGCACCTTAGAGATCTTCCCAAACCCTAAGCCTTACGGTGTTAAGAAAATTATTCATTACAACGGCCATCGACTTCCCCTACAGCCTGGTACCGGCTCCTGCCTGCTGGACAATGATCTGAATCCAGTCAGTGCTCGCCTTGACCATTTCTTTGCGCAGTGGAACCTAGCAGCTAGCTGCCAGAACATGGATGAGCTGCGCCATGCCCTCAAAATCGGACGCGACAATCGCCGTAAGAAACCTCAGCGTAGAAAACGGCTCAACAGCACTGTCGAGAGTTGGCGACAAGATCTAGAACTCGAAATCGAAGAAGGCTGGAGCGGTCCTGGTCAAACCAATCATCTGCTGAAAACGGTTGCTTGCTACAGTCGCGTCTTTCTGGGGTTAGCGGGGGATGATCTAATCGCTCATAGCTTAGAGATGGCTACCCATCTCCCCGGCTATCAGCAGCACTGCCGCCACCAGCACGAACTCCATACCCGTGTTCGCGCTTGGTGCAAAGCCGTAGAAGGATACTACTGGCCCCTAGGTGATGAACCTCAACGAGACACCAGTCGAGACGTACCCCCTACCCCTAGCGTTAACCAGCAGCGGGCAGAGGATGCCCGCGATCGCATTACCCAAGCCATCGAAAGCTTGCGGCAGCTCGGCACCCTACCCAGTAAAATTCGTGAGTTAACTCAGCGCATAGCCCAGACAGCCCGCTGCAGCCTCCAGACTGTCTACAAGCATCGGAGCCTCTGGCACCCTGACCATACCCAAACGCTGCTAGAGAAGTGTGTAACAGACCAACCAGAGAGTAATCCAGCCTGTAAGCAGCCTATTCCTCGGCCTCAGAAAGTCCTACCACCTTCCTCAGTAAACGGACTTAAACCCTTGTCAACTCTGCTGTTACACACTAAAGAAAATACAATGAAGTGTAGAAAGTCTCCTTTTCCTCCTCTTCAAAAAAATTTAAAAACCTCTTCTTTTAGGGGGGTGCGGGGGGAGGATAGCTGTTTTCCACAGCCTTCTTTAGAGTCTCTTCTGTGTGATCAATCCCACCGACTACTTCCACCACATGTGACTGCCTCGGCTGAAGATCTAGAGTATTTCCAAAATCAGGATGCTTTGCGTCAGCGCCTTTCTCAACTGAAATGGGATTATTCGCAGGTTACTCAGTACATTGCTGATCAGTTCGACGGCAAGCGGCTTTCTCAGCTTTCGTCTGAGGAGTTGATATTATTGCTTTATCGACTGAGTAACCTGACATCAGAGTGAAAGGTCAAATTTAGCTCGCTCGTCAATTTTGATTTTCACCAGCGGAGCGAGTATTTTCTGGCATATTCTCTTCTACTCTGCGATGCCCATTAGGGTGAAGGCAGCCCAATACTGGGGATTGTTGTCTTTTTCATTGATCATCTGCAGCATCGCCTGACGCAGCGCCTGGGCTTTGTCCTGACCTTCCTCTAGAAACTGGCGGTAGAACTCATCCATCAGCAAATCGGTGTGATAGTCAGAGGCATCCCACAGAGACACTACCAGCGTTGGCACGCCTGCCGTCAGTAGAACGCGCGACAGGCCGTAGACGCCGTCGCTGGTGATTGGCCCTTGGCCGGTCTGACAGGCACTGAGGACAACCAGCTCGGCGTTGAGTGGGTTTTCTCTTGTCATCTCCAGTATTTCATTAGCAGTCAGTTCGCCATTTTCCTCCTCAGATTCAGCTAATGCCAGCACTCCTGGAACAAAGCTGTACTGCAAACCGGGCAGGTCTGTTGGTTCAGAAGCGAGCGTGCCATGAGTAGCTAAGTGAATGAAGCGAGCGGTGTGTAGACGCTCTCTGACTCGTCTTTCAGTGGCCTGCTCTCGAAGAAGCACTGTGAGCGCTGTGCCCAGGTAGTCACTGAGATAGCTACCGACTTTTACCGCTTCTCGTTCGGCTCCTGGTAAAGCCTGCCAGCCGTAGGCTGCTACCAACGTCTCAGGTAAGGTAGGATTGCCGACGATAAGGGCGTCTGTGGCGTCAGCCGTTTGAATGCGTTCGCGGTGCTGGCGCGCTAGTTCTAGCGATTGAATAGAGGAAGCTGTCAGGATAGTGTGTTGTTCAATTAGATAGATGCCGTCGTCGTCTTGTAGGGCCGCGAAGGGGACGCGGAAGAGTTCCTGGTGGGGAATAAAGATGACCTGCTGACGTTCGTCCTCCGGTAACCACTGAGCGATGGGTTCAATCAGTAGCGCGTGCAGTTCCTGCAGATTGCGATCGAGTTGTTTTCTATCAAGTGGTGCTACCGCTGCGCCATCCTCACCGCCGCGCACCGTCAGGGCGGCCTGAGTGTCCTGCACTAGGTTGCTGAGGGGCGTTTCCGGGGGCTCGCCACCGCGACCGTTCTGGCCGAGCCCGGCAAAGACGTTAGCCGCCTCGATTAGCGACTCATCTAAGGCCGCGGCATCGCTCTCTGCCGAGTAGAGAGTGCCATTGGGCTGGATCACCCAGATAAGGATGCGCCCGGAAGGAAGGACGGAATATTCCACCAGCGTGGCGTTCTGGGCGGCGGCAACGGCTTGGATGCGGTTGAGGTCGGGGGGGGAGGGGATCTCCTCTAGGAAACGCGACATGCTGGCGGCCAAAGCCTGAGCGCGGCCGCGTTCAGCCACTTCTAGGGCTGCTTCCGGCTGGCCTTGCTCTATGAGCGTGAGCTGCCAGACGCGATAGGTCCTTTGCTGGGAGTCGAGTAGAGAGAGACGGTTGGCATCGGGTAGATCATCGGTGTGAAGAGACTCTTGGACTTGGGCGGAGGCTTGCAGGTAGCGTTCGGCTGCTGCCAGGTCTTCCAAATCCCGGTAGGCAATACCTAGATTATGTAAGGCAATGGCTTCGCCTAGGCGATCGCCGATTTGTTGGGCAATCTCACGTGCTTGCTGGTGGAAGTCAATGGCTTGGCGGTAGTCGCCCAAGGCAGCATACACACTGCCCAAATTGGTCAAGGAAGCCGCTTCACCTCGGCGATCGCCGATTTGGCGGGCGATCCCAAGATATTGCTGGTAGAAGTCGATGGCTTTTTGATAGTCGCCCAAGGCAGCATACACACTGCCCAAATTGCCCAAAACAGACGCTTCGCCTAGGCGATATCCGATTTGTTGGGCGATCTCACGTGCTTGCTGCAGAAAGTCAATGGCTTGGTGGTAGTCGCCCAAGGAACGATACGCACTGCCCAAATTGGTCAAGGAAGCCGCTTCACCTCGGCGATCGCCGATTTGGCGAGCGATCTCACGTGCTTGCTGGTAGAAGTCGATGGCTTTTTGATAGTCGCCCAAGGCATGATATGCATTGCCTAAACTGCCCAAAGAATTTGCTTCGCCTTGGCGATCGCCGATTTGGCGGGCGATATCGAGCTGTTGCTGGTGGAAGTCGATAGCTTTTAGGTAGTCGCCCAAGGCATGATATGCACTGCCTAAACTGCCCAAAGAATTTGCTTCGCCTCGGCGATCGCCGATTTGTTGGGCGATCTCACGTGCTTGCTGGTAGAAGTCGATGGCTTGTCGGTAGTCGCCTAAGGAATCATACGCAGTGCCCAAATTGCCCAAAACAGACGCTTCGCCTAGGCGATATCCGATTTGTTGGGCGATCTCAAGGGATTGCTGGTGGAAGTCGATGGCTTGCCCGTAGTCACCCAAGGCATCATACGCAATGCCCAAATTGCCCAAAGCATTAGCTTCCCCTCGGCGATCGCCGATTTGTTGGGCGATCTCAAGCGATTGCTGGTGGAGGTCGATAGCTTTTAGGTAGTCGCCCAAGGCATGATATGCATTGCCCAAATTGCCCAACGAATCTGCTTCGCCTTGGCGATCGCCGATTTGTTGGGCGATCTCAAGCGATTGCTGGTGGAAGTCGATGGCTTGGCGGTAGTCGCCTAAGGCAGCATACGCAATGCCCAAATTGCCCAAAACAGACGCTTCGCCTTGGCGATCGCCGATTTGTTGGGCGATCTCAAGCGATTGCCGTTGGAAGTCGATGGCTTGTCGGTAGTCGCCCAAGGAATCATACGCAATACCCAAATTGCCCAAAGCATTCGCTTCCCCTTGCAGGCTGTCTTGGGGAAAGGCGGCCCGCACCGCCTCGGAGCGAAAGTCATCTAAGGCCGCCTGCCAGAGCGCCAAAGCCTCCCGAAACTCGCTACGCTCATAGTTGGCAATCCCTGCTTGGAACTGCTCATTGGCCGCCAGTATCTGCACCTCAGCCGCGCTCAAGAGCGGATTAGACCCCGCTGCAGGCGTCGGC
>JAAHIC010000370.1 GCA_010671965.1 Leptolyngbya sp. SIO4C5 | reverse complement strand
CAAAGTGAGCGCCCCTGCAGGCGATAAATCTAGCCCTATCAAGCCTCTGGCGAAGAACAATTAGCAAATACGAGACTGCACGATGGTATCCCCTCCCCTAACCCATGTTGATCGCTCTAGCTGTCAATACTTACCCCAAATTACCGACCAGAATTTTTCACCTAATCAATTCATCTTGCCGCTCACGGCCCAGGTAGACGAACGCGATCACTTAATCGTGGGGGGATGTGATGTGGTGGAGCTGGTGCAGCGGTTTGGCTCTCCGCTCTACATTCTGGACGATGAAACGTTGAGAACGGCCTGCCGCCAGTATCATCAGGCGCTCAGCCAGCACTATCCCGGTGAAGCGCTAGCCATCTACGCTTCTAAAGCCTGGAGCTGCTTAGCGATTTGCGCCATTGTCGCCAGTGAAGGACTGGGCATTGATGTGGTCTCAGGCGGTGAACTTTATACGGCGCTGCAGGCAGGCGTCAGCCCTGAGCAAATCTATTTTCATGGCAATAATAAATCTGTGGCGGAACTCAAGTTCGCGATCACCACTGGCTGCCGAATTGTAGTTGATAACTGGCTGGAGTTGGAGATCCTAGCGGATTTGCTATCGGGCGGCGATCGCCAAGTTTCTATTCTGCTGCGACTGACCCCTGGAATTGAATGCCACACCCACGAGTATATTCGCACCGGCCACTTGGACAGTAAGTTTGGCTTTGATCCCGATCAGGTTACAAAAGTCTTTGCTTTTGTCAGTCAGCATTCAGCGCTAAACTGCATCGGCCTTCATGCCCATATCGGTTCTCAAATCTTTGAGCTACAGCCTCACAGCGATTTGACCGGCGTCATGATGCAGTGGTTTGCCAAAGCGGCTGAGTATGGGCTATCGCTGCAAGAACTGGATTTGGGCGGTGGTTTGGGTATCTGCTATACCGAAGCTGATGACCCACCGAGCATCGAAGCCTGGGTAAAAACGCTGTGTGAAGGCGTCATAGCGGCCTGCGAAGCCCAGCAGCTTCCGCTGCCTCGGCTCATTTGCGAACCAGGGCGATCGCTGATTGGTTCCGCCTGCGTTACCGCCTATACGGTAGGCAGCCAAAAGCAGGTTCCCGGCATTCGCAACTACGTCTCCGTCGATGGCGGCATGTCAGATAATCCTCGGCCGATTACCTATCAGTCTGTCTACCGGGCGATCGCAGCCAATAAGATGTCAGCGCCCCTCAGCCAAACAGCCGCGATCGCAGGTAAGCATTGCGAATCAGGCGACATCGTTATCAACCAGGCCGAGCTGCCGCCGCTAGAAACCGGCGATGTGATCGTCATTCCTGACACAGGTGCCTACAATTACAGCATGGCTTCCAACTACAACCGAGTGCCCCGCCCGGCAGCCGTGCTGGTTAAGCAAGGAGAGGCACAGCTAATTCTGCAGCGTGAAACCTATCAGGATCTAATTCGGCAAGACTGTCTGCCTGAATCTCTAAGCCAGACATAACCTTTCTCTAGGCAGAAAGGGACACGCTTGTCTATGAAGCTGCTGCCAGCTTCGCTCAAATAGCCTGTTGTCTTTTGCTGAGCCTTGGCCCAGAATCTAGGTTCTTGATATCCCCACAGAATTACTACCGGAAAAATCGGTTTCTAGAAGTCTGAAAACAGCTCCTTCATAACTGGTTGGACTGACTTGTACTCTAGAGCCATAGCCAGTACACCTCAGTAGGGTTTAATCTTGCTGCTTCCGATTCTAGATATTGGCCTAGTACTGATTTTGACCTACATGGTGCTCGTCATTATTGGAGAGCGGCGAACGCTTTGGATGGTGCGAGGGCTCATTATTCTGATGCTGGCAGCTGCCCTAAGTAAGTATTTACACTTGACGCTGCTAGGATTCGTCTTAGATAAGCTGGTGATTGGTTCGGCAGTAGCAATGGCGTTTATCCTGCAGGCAGAATTTCGCCGTCTGCTAGAGCAAATTGGCCGCGGCGAGATTTTGCAGCTCTTTAGACCTTCTACAGATGCGCTGCCGAAACCTGATAGCGTTATTGATGAAATTGTTGATGCGGTGAAGGACCTCTCCCAGAATCGCACAGGAGCCATCATGATCCTGGAAACAAATCGCCCAATTGACGAGAGTGATTTTTCGGTTCCGGGCGTTAAGCTAAACGCTGAGGTTTCAAAGGAACTGTTGCAGACTATCTTTCAGACCACAACGCCTCTGCATGATGGTGCCATCCTAATTCGAGCCTCGCGCGTAGTATCAGCAGGGGTAATTTTGCCCATTTCTGAGCGCTCGGCCTCTCGTCAACTGGGCACCCGCCACCGCGCCGCGATGGGCATTACCGAGCGAGTTGAAAACTGTATTTGTGTCGTGGTTTCTGAGGAAACCGGCTCGATTTCGCTAGCAGAAGGGGGTATTCTGAATCGGCCTCTGACCAGCAGTAAACTCAGAGATATGTTACGCCGACGTTTTTCTCAGTCTGTTGACCACGAGCCGGTAGCCCCTCAGCTGCGGAGTTTGGGTCGCCGCCTCAGAAGTCAGGGCCATGCTTTTGTAAAACGCCTTTTCCGCCTTCCACGTCGGCTCCTTGGGGGAAAAAATGACCGCTGAGCAAACTATCCAGTATCCGCTCCCACAAGAGCTACACCGCGATCGCTTACCTAGCCACGTCGCCGTCATCATGGATGGCAATGGTCGCTGGGCTAAAAAGCGGGGGCTACCTCGGATTATGGGCCATCGGCGCGGTGTCGATACGCTTAAAAAGCTGCTCCGCTGTAGTCGTGATTGGGGCATTGGAGCCCTAACCGCCTATGCCTTCTCAACCGAAAACTGGGGTCGGCCCCTAGAAGAGGTGGAGTTTTTGATGACCCTGTTTGAGCGTGTGCTGCGGCAGGAACTTAAAGAAATGATGGCGGAAGATGTCTGTATTCATTTTGTCGGCAACTTGAAGGCGCTGCCTCAGTCTCTGCAAGATGAAATCTACCGCGCTATGCAGCTAACTCGCAGTAATGCGGGCATTCGCTTTACCATTGCCACTAATTACGGTGGTCGTCAGGAAATTGTGCAAGCAGCCCGCAGTTTGGCGGCTCAGGTTCAAAAGGGGCTGCTGCAGCCCGATGAAATTGACGAAGCCCTGTTCAGCCGCCATCTTTACACGGCCGGCGCACAAGATCCAGACCTGCTCATCCGCACCAGCGGCGAAATGCGCATCAGCAACTTTCTACTATGGCAGTTGGCCTACGCTGAACTCTATGTCACCGATACGCTGTGGCCAGACTTCGACGTGGCTGAATTTCACCGGGCGATCGCGTCCTATCAGCAAAGAGAGCGGCGGTTTGGCAAAGTCTGAGGCCAGACCCTCTAGCGCGATCGCCCAATAGGCCAGGCCCAAGGTCAGCTAGCCGCTTTCTTAGGGGCCGCTAAAAATCGCCTCTTCTAGATCTTTGCGACTCAGAGAGTATTTAAAGACGCGCTGTAGGTCTTGGCCATCAGGGCCAGCCTTGAGATAGCGCACCACAATCGAGTCAATATCGAGGGCTAGATCGGCTTCCCACTCAGCTCGATATAAGCGCCAGCAGTGCAGTTCTGAAGCATCTTGCTGACAGCCCTTGGACAAAAGCCACTGCTCAATGTCAGGCAGAGGATGATTATAGAGCGGGGTTTCGGCAGAAGGTAAGGTCATTGCGCACGTACTGACGACATCTGTAGATTGTAGATTACAAAATTTACGGGAAAGCCACTCCAGCTGACATCCATCGAGAGAGCCGATTTAGGCTTACTCAGTCTCTGTTTCGACCAGTCTTTCTGAGGGGGGTGCTGGAATATTTCCCTCAGTAGGTCGAACTAACTTAAAGGTGCGTTTGTCTGGCTGATCAGGCTGAGAGATTTCTACCTGAACGGCCAGATCAGCCGGAACTAAGGGGCCAAAGGCCAGTTCCCCCTGAGTTAGGCCAATAGTCAACACTAAGATTAGGCAGGCGACAAAAGTTAGCCCCAAGATAAATAGAGCGAAAATTTCGCCTGCTGATAGGGGCCGATCGGTGGGATCTAGATAAGCACTGGTAGCCCTATAGGGGCGATCGCGTGAGACAGGACGATTGAGATCGGCAGGTGCCTGCATGACCCGCAGTCGGGAGTAGCCAATTTTGTAGTCGTATGCCAAACGGCGTTCGGGGCTGCTTAAAGTAGCATAGGCTTCGTTGAGTTCCTGAAATTTGGCTTTAGCGATTGTGGGCGGTAAATCGGTTGTATCAGGATGGTAAAGCTTACTTAAATCTCGGTAGGTACGGCGAATCTCCTGCACCGAAGCGCTTGGCTTCAGCCCTAATAAGTCATAGAAGTTAGACGTTGGCCGATCAGGCTCTGACATATAATCGCAAGCGTTCAGACAGCAGCAGCCAGTTCGGCTCGAGTCAGTCGAATCTGAGCCAGCGTGAAAACTACCGGAATAATGCGACCGTAGTTAGTCGCGATCGCTCGCCAGCCTAAATCAGCAAAAAAAGAAATCCACAGCGCCGGGCCTAAACAAGCCAGCAGGCTTCTAGCAGCTCCGTAGCGAGCCGCATTGAGCGCCATGCCGCGTGAGGCAAGCTGTAGCGCAGCTCGGTTGGCCGCTGCAGTCCCTCCCTTCAGCAGGGCTTGTTTGGCGAGCTGATAGCGGGTGAAATGCAGCGTGAACTGCTGGGCAATCTGTCGCAGGAGCCAAGGCCGCAGAACGGAATTGACGGCTACGGCGCTGCTGCCTGTAATGAGGAGGCTGAGCGGATCTTGCTGCAAAGCGTGAGGCAACTGCTGAAACTGGGGCGTTTGGTGCAGGGCTTGATGGGTTTCACCACGCAGTATTTGCTGCTGGCGCGGGGGCAGCTTTTGCCATGTTTTTTCTAAAAGTGCTAGAAACAGCTCAGCTTCTAAATCGGGTGTGGAGAGGGTGGGGGCAAAAGAAATTTTTAGATATCGACAAATTTGAACTAAAATCTGCCGATAGCTGAGGCGATCGCTTCGGCGTTGCAAAACAGTCAGTCCGTCTGCCGCTAAGTAGCGAAAGCGGGACTCTATGCGAGCAATCCAGGCTTGGCGATCGGCAGATTGAACCGCCATCGGATCGGCCAAAAAATAATCTAGCGGATTAAACTTGGGCTGAAAAAGAATATCGCTTAAGCTTTGCAGTTCTTCGTCAGTGGCGAGGTCTAGGGCAGATCGTAGCTCGTTCACGTCCTGGTACCCTTATCCGTGAAGTATTCTGCCCCCTATTTTACACAGGTCTTTAAGATT
>JAAHIC010000037.1 GCA_010671965.1 Leptolyngbya sp. SIO4C5 | reverse complement strand
CTACCGAAAATCATAAAAAAAGGCATTGTGTTCTTAGGATAGCAGCCGACAATCGCAGTCGAGTATCAAACTGTTAGTAGATGCAGATAGGGCAGCGATTGTTCCCCTGTTTGGGCTGAGTTTTGCCATTTTGGCAGAAATTAGAAAATATCTCGTGTTTTCACGGAATCTTGCTGCTTTTCTTCAACGCCTTTTTTTATGATTTTCGGTAGTTATGGCGAAGCTATTACCCGGGATTAAATAGCACAATGGAATCAATTCTGAAGGAGGCAGGCAGAGAAAACCAAAGCATCTTAGGGGGCAATTTAGATGCGGCGGTTCTTTGCTTACAAGCATCCTTACAGGTAAATGCCTGACCCGGGGGGCTATATGGGTCAGGCAATTTTTTTTATGTTAATTGGGCGGAGCAATTTCAGCTATCTTGTGGCTGCTAGCTTGACAGCAATTTTTCGGCAGCAAACTCAGCTTAATACTGTCAATTTTGTCAACTCTTTTGAGTTAGAAACTTTGCTTAGAAAAGCTAAGTTTAAAGGATTTTGTCTAAGCCATAGATCAGCGACTTAAGCGGCATTACGCGGCGGATAGAGAGAAGAACACCGGGCATAAAAGAAGCGCGATCGCTGGTGTCATGGCGTAGCGTATAGATTTGCCCTGGATCGCCAAAGATAATTTCCTGGTGAGCAATCAGCCCCGGCAGGCGAACGCTGTGAATACGAATGCCTTCAGCCGTAGTCCCCCCGCGCGAGCCGCTAATTTTTTCAGTTTCCTCGACTTCGGGCGGATTAAACGTCTGCTGCACCTGAGCCAACATCTGCGCTGTCTGCACCGCTGTACCGCTAGGGGCGTCTGCTTTCTGGTTGTGGTGCAGCTCAATAATTTCGACGTGGTTAAAATATTGGGCTGCCTGCTGAGCTGCCTGCTGCATCAGCACCACGCCAATCGAAAAGTTAGGGATAATGAGGCAGCCTGTGCTGGCTTTATCAGCAAACTCAGCTAGATCGCGAATTTGTTCGACGCTGAGGCCAGTGGTGCCAACGACAGGGCGGACGCCATAGGCGATCGCAGCGCGGGTGGTTTCATAGACCGTGTTGGGGTGCGTGAAGTCCACCATTACGGCCTGCCCTGCCGACTGGGCCATCACTAAGGTCGCTTCTAGATCGGCCATGACCGGAATCTCTAACGGCCCACCACCGATCACTTCGCCAATATCTTGCCCCTGCACTGCCGGATTTTTGTCGATGGCCCCCACCAGCGTCATATCTTCAGCCTGAGACACCGCTTTGATCACCTCGCGGCCCATTTTGCCGCAGGCGCCATTGACAACGACTGGAATTGTAGTTTGGTTCGTCATGATGTCTCCGCAGTTTGCCACATGGGCATTGTAGGCATGAATTGCGCAAAAAAGCTCCCAGGCCGCAGCCTGGGAGCCAGTTTTTCAGGATAGACAAGTCAGCTAAATTAACGGGCTGCGCCAGCTAGGGCCGGTTCACGGGCCGGGCTGACCCGAATTTGACCGTCATCGTCTACGTCTAGCAGCGCGGTATCGCCGTCTTCCAGCTCACCTGCCAGAATTGCTTCAGCCAAATTGTCCTCAATCAGGCGGGCGATCGCGCGGCGCATCGGTCTAGCCCCGTAGCTAGGATCGTAACCCTCCGTGATCAGCCGCTCTTTGAAGGCTGCGCTGAGCTGCAGGGTAATCTGGCGATCGCTGAGGCGCTTCTCGACCTCACGGGTCATAAGCTCGGCAATTTCGATGACTTCATCGCGGTTAAGCTGACGGAAGACGATAATTTCGTCTAGACGGTTCAGCATTTCTGGGCGGAAGAACTGCTTTAGCTCCTCGTTGACCAGATTGCGGATGCGATGATACTGGGCCGTAGCTGAATCTTCAAAGCCCAGCTCAAAGCCAAGACCGCCGCCCCCTTTCTCAATCACCTTAGAGCCAATATTGGAGGTCATGATCAGCAGCGTATTCTTGAAGCTGACGACACGACCTTTGGCATCGCTGAGGCGACCGTCATCTAGCACCTGCAGCAGAATGTTAAACACATCCGGGTGAGCTTTCTCAATTTCGTCCAGCAGAATGACGGTGTAGGGCCGACGCCGTACTGCCTCTGTGAGCTGACCGCCCTCGTCATAGCCGACATATCCCGGCGGGGAGCCAATCAGCTTAGACACTGTATGGCCTTCCATAAATTCGGACATGTCTAGACGAATCATGGCCTCTTCAGCCCCGAAGACGGCTGTTGCTAGAGCTTTAGCTAGTTCCGTCTTACCCACGCCAGTAGGGCCGGAGAAGAACAGGCTAGCAATGGGACGATCGGGGCTAGCTAGACCAACACGGGCGCGGCGAATGGCGCGAGAAACCGCAACCACAGCCTCTTCTTGACCAATCAGCCGCTCATGCAGCGTATCTTCTAGGTGCAGCAGCATAGCGGACTCAGACTCGGTGAGCTGATTGACGGGAACGCCTGTCCAGGAAGAGACAATGTCAGCAATGTCTTCCATGTCTACCGTGGGCCGCTCGGCGTTGTTGATTTCGCCTTCTGCCTCCATTAGCTCTTGCAGCAGATCCTGCTGGCGATCGCGCAGCTCAGTTGCCTTCGTGAAGTCTTGCACCTGTACGGCATTGTCTAGATCTTGCTTAGCCTGCCGCAGCGCCCGCTTGATTTCTTTCTTGGCAGTGGGCCGGGTATGACGCAGGCGCACACGTGAGCCCGCCTCATCGATCAGGTCAATGGCTTTGTCGGGCAGGTGGCGATCGCTGATGTAGCGATCAGAAAGCTTGGCAGCCGCCTCTAGAGCATCATCAGAAATCAGCAGGTTGTGGAACTGCTCGTAGCGTCCGCGCAGCCCTTCCAAAATTTCCAGGGTTTCTTCAACGGAAGGCGGAGCCACCATCACAGACTGAAAGCGACGCTCTAGGGCCGCATCACGCTCGATGTGCTTGCGGTACTCATCTAAGGTAGTGGCACCAATGCACTGCAGTTCGCCTCTGGCCAATGCAGGCTTTAGCATGTTAGCCGCATCCATGCCGCCATCGAGAGAACCGGCTCCGACGAGGGTGTGAATTTCATCAATCACTAAAATGACGTTGGGGTCTTGGCGTACTTCCGCAATAATCTGGGTGAGACGCTCTTCAAAGTCGCCCCGAAAACGAGTCCCGGAAACCACTAAGCCCATATCGAGGCTGATGACCCGTTTTTCTAGCAGGCTCTCTGGCACGTCCTGATTGACGATGCGCTGGGCCAAGCCTTCAGCGATCGCGGTTTTACCCACGCCGGGTTCACCCACGAGCACCGGGTTATTCTTGGTGCGGCGACCCAAAATTTGGATGACGCGCTCGATTTCTTTGTGACGGCCCACGACCGGGTCAATCTTGCCATCAGCGGCTTGCTGGGTTAAGTCGTTGCCAAACTCCTCTAAAGCCTTACCTTTAGAGCGCTGGGGGGACTGCTGGAACATGCCGCGACGGCTGGGAGCCCCTGCAGGGGCTGCCGCTGCCGCTTCTCCCAGAGACTGAATCAGCCGGGTGCGAATATCAGCCGGATTAGCGCCTAAGTTATTCAGCACTTTGTAGGCCACACTCTCGCCGCTTTGGGTCAGGCTGAGCAGAATGTGGGCTGGCTCAATGTAGGGGTGATCGAGCTTACGAGCTTCCTGAAATGCCTGCTCGAAAACTTGCTTAACTTTGGGGGTGAAGGGAACTTCTGCCGGCACTTTGCCTTTGCCCCGGCCAATAATGGCCTCAACTTCCTTGCGAGCTTCCGGCAGGGCCACGCCAACGTCGTCTAAAACTTTAGCGGCAACGCTTGTACCTTCCTTCAGGAGACCTAGCAATAGCTGCTCTGTGCCGACAAAGCTGTGGCCGAGGGCGCGAGCCTCTTCTTGCGCTCTTAGGATGACAGCGATCGCTGTGTTGGTAAACCGTTCAAACATGTTGTCTATCCTCTACCAGAATGTGTAAGCTCTCGCATCCTTTGAGAGCTGTAAGAAGCGCTGTTGATTGCATTGTCTTCAACGCCGTCATGAAACCTGTTAACTTATATTTCCTGTCTTGATTGTCAATGTAACGATAAATGTGGGCAATTGGCAGTGAGGAGAGCCGAAGCAAGGCGAGTAGGGTCAGGATTTGCAGAGTTTTTTACAAGCTTACTAAGCGATCGCTTTTCAGCACAGGTTACGTCCTACCTGAGAAGTATTTACACAATTTAACATTATCTGTTAACTTGAATTCACACAAATGCAGCCCGGTGAAGCTGAGGGGCTACGTTGCCCAATCTTCAGGGCTTTTAGAGGTCAAAAATTGAAGCGTCAAGGTTAGTCATGTTTACGCCAACTCACACATTAGTTTCTCGCAGTCGCCGGATCCCAGTTCGATTAGCTCGCGGCAATCAGCGTTTTCTCATTTT
Organism: Leptolyngbya sp. SIO4C5; assembly: GCA_010671965.1. Lineage (GTDB taxonomy): Bacteria > Cyanobacteriota > Cyanobacteriia > Phormidesmidales > Phormidesmidaceae > Sphaerothrix > Sphaerothrix gracilis. The sequence goes on along the minus strand of JAAHIC010000037.1, from coordinate 9,818 downwards.
CACTGAGCAAGAATGGGCGCAAAAGAAAAAGCCCGCCTTTGAAATGCACCCAAAGCTAGGGGTTTTCTGCAAGGGTGTTCAGGTCTTGGGCTATCACTTAGAGCCTCATGAAACGCAGCAGCGCAGCAGCAAAGCCGTCACGACTTCGGCAACCGCTTAACTTTCGTTACCGAGTGCAACATGGGCAGCAGAAAATTTTGGTAAGCAGGCCGCCTACAGCTAGGTGAAAGCTGCTGGCCATAGCGGGCAACCAGCTGAGCTGATTTAGCCTTTATCAACAGGGCGATCGCGCCACGGGAGCAACGTCCTGTGGCGCAGCCGAGCGAACCTAATGGAAAGCAGAGCGGTAGCCAAGCAACGAGCTTAGTGGTGCGTTCCTGCTAGCTGTCCTCGAATTGCTCCGTCCGGATACTGTGGATTGTGAACTTGGACGTAGAAGTCATCAGGGTTGTCCAGGATGCGCTGAACAATACCGGCTTCCCCAGTCGGAAATTTGCCTTCTTCTCCCTCAGTCAGGCAGTCAGCAGCATTGCCATCCTCAGGGCCAGCCAGGGCAGCTACAACGGGGCCATTTTCGCCCATTGCCCCTTCATGGATGTGCGCGGCTATGCCTTCACCCACAGGCACAAGCTGGATCCCGGCGACTTCCAGGGTGTAGCAAAGGGTCGTTTCATCTCCATCAATGCCGAAGACATAGGCCTCGCCTGTACCAGTAATATCTCCAACTATTTCGTCACTGATAGCAGCACTGCCAACAACCGCACTGCCATCTAAGTCTGCTGACAGCAGCGTATTGGTATGCCCCGCGCGAGCAACGTGCCCGACGCCAAGTGCTAGCGCCAGAGTACCGCCGACAAGACCAAAAGTTTGCATTCTTTTCTGCATATTTTTCATGTCCAGCTAATGCTTTGATAACTCTAAAGGTGAACAGAACCGATCCGCATCCATTGCGGCTAAGTTCTAAGAGTATTACGGATTCAAGGCTAATTTGGATGCATTTTGCTATATAAACCTGAGATTGCCGATAGAAGCTGGGAATTGCGGCGTATTTCTCAGGCTTTCGGCCTCGCCGTTATAACAGCTAGCACAGATCGGTTTATCTGCTGTGTCTGCCAGGCACTCAGATCCCAGCCTGACGGCCCAATCCTGACCAGTTTTGCAGCACCCGTCCGTTTAGGGTCTGTCCCAGCCAGGGGGTGTTGGCAGAAAGTGATTTCAGCCTCTTTTCGGTTGCTGCCCAGGCAACCTGCGGCTCAAACAGAATGGCTTCCAAAGGCTGGTCAACCGCTAAGGTAGGGGGTGCCTGGGCGAGACAGTTGGCTGGCTGCCGGCTGAGGCTAGCCCAAAGCTGCAGAGCTGACCACTGCCCAGAGGCGACAAATCGCTGCCAAAGGATAGGCAAAGTCAGCTCTAAACCAATCACGCCGGGGGGAGCTAGGGCAAAGGGAACCGTCTTCTCTTCGTAAGTATAGGGAGTGTGATCAACCGCGATCGCATCGATTGTCCCGGTCTGTACTCCCTCAATCAAAGCCTGCTGGTCAGCCGGCGTGCCTAAAGGCGGATCAAGGCGCAGATTTGGGTCATAAGTTGCTAAATCGGCGGTGCTGAACAGCAGATGCATCCAGGTCGTACTGGCCGTAATGGGGAATCCGGCGGCCTTAGCTTGGGCAATCAACGCCACGCTGCGGGCCGTTGAAACCCGCATGATATGAACCGGCGTGCCTGTTGCCGCAACGCACTCTAGTAGCGCCGCTAGGGCCGTTGTTTCAGCGATCGCCGGTATTCCGGGCAGCCCCAAGCGCAGGGCATCTATGCCTTCACGTGCCGCCCCGCCCGTCAGAGTTTGGCTACAGGGCCAAAGAGCAATTGGCTTCTGCAAGGGCTGAGCATATTCCAGCAGCCGTCGCAGCAGCAGCCAGTGGTCGAGCGGGCGATTGTCGGTGAAGCCCACTACGTCCACGGCAGCCAGCTCGACGAGATCACTCATCTGCTGGCCCTGAGCGGCGACGGTCAGCGCTCCCCAGGGAAACAGGCCGGGTGTTTTGAGCTGGGCAATCGCGGCTGGGTTGTCGGCGACGGGCTGGGTGGTGGGCAGCAGCCCCACGCGGGTAAATCCGCCAGCGGCGGCGGCCTGCTGCAGAGAGCTTAGGGTTTCACGCGATTCAAACCCCGGTTCGCCGCTGTGACTGTACAAGTCCACTAACCCTGGAGCAAACAGCTTGCCCCGTCCGTCTATTACCTCGGCGGATTCAGGAGAGGGTAACTGAGAGGCGATCGCCTGCAAAACTCCCGCCTCAATCAGAACGTCTGCAATCTGATCCGTTTGGCTCACCGGATCAAGAACGCGCACCTGCTGAATCAGCGTCATGGTCATCGACTGCCTAAAGCGCCCCGGCTGCAGTGCGATCGAAAATGCTATCGAATAGGTGAGTGGTAATGTTAGAAGCGCTCAACACGGGCTGGCTATCAGCGCCATCGGGATAGTCAATCACGCTTACTGCCCCGTTGCCCTGCTTGAAGCACCAGAAATGATCCGGGCCTAGCCCTACTACGTGGCACAAAATCGCCTTGTTCACAGCGTCGTGGGCTGACACCATTACCGTCACGGGGGCAGAGGTATTGCTGTGGTCAGCGACAATTTGCTGCCAGCCAGCGATCGCTCTATGCCATACCTGCTCTAAATTTTCTCCCCCTTCTCCTGGCATCTGCACGGTTTCGGGAGCGCTTTGCCACTGGGCCAGCAGGCCGGGATAGCCCGTCTCGATTTCGGCTTCTAGTTTACCTTCCCACTCGCCATGCCCAATTTCTTTCAGCCGATCTTCTAGCCCCAGAGTGAGATGGGGATGGTGCTTGAGGATAGCTTCCGCTGTGGCTTTAGGACGCAGGAGCGGACTGGTAACAGCCGCGTCAAGCCGAATCGACTTCAGAAACTCAGCCGCTTTTTCGGCCTGAGCAATGCCGTTCTCATTCAGCGGAATATCAATTTGGCCCTGAAAACGTTTTTGCCGATTCCATTCGGTTTCGCCGTGGCGCACTAGCAGCAGCCGCGGGCCTTTGTGCCGCGATCGCATAGTCGGCAGCGGCTCCCCCATGTGGCTGGTGATATTCATCGACTCTAGCTGCACCGGACCGCCCCAGTCACCTGTAAAGTTCAAAATACTAATGCCACAGTTAGCCTGATGCAGGCTATTTTGGCGGTCTGGGCCAAGATCTAAGGCGGTGCCAATCAGGGCGCGGTTGATAGCACTGTGAGCCACCAGCAAAACGGTCTGCCCCTGATGCTTACTGAGCAAAAACTGCCAAAATCGCCGGGCCTGCTCAAATAGCGATCGCACCGGGTAGAAGTCTGCCTCTGCGCCAGAGTCATCTGGAACGGGCATTTTGAGCGTTTCTGGCTGCGATCGCCAAGCCCTAAACTCTGCCGGATACTGAGCTTCAGCGTCCTTGAAGCTCATCCCCTCCCACAGGGGCAGGCTAATTTCCCGCAGATCCGCGTCCAGGGTGGGATTAGGAATTGCAGGGGTCTGCGATCGCAGTACCTCAACAATCAGTTCGGCAGTGTGACTAGCTCGCTGCAGCGGACTGGCATACACGGCCTGGAAGGGAATGCCCAGCAGCGCCGAGCCGACTTTGCGGGCCTGCTGCTGGCCTAGCTCGGTGAGGCCAGAATCATCGCAGTGGCCTTGAATTCGCCTCTGGGCGTTGTAAGTGCTTTGACCATGACGGACAAGAACGACGCGGGTTTTCAGGGGTCTATCCTCTCGGTTGCTCAGCCGTCAAGATTCTACCGTGATGTGGGCGCTTGCCATCACCTGATAGAACACAATCCTGGAACCACTAGAAAACGGTGTCATAATGCTCAGAGAAACATGCCGACAGAACGGTTTTGCCTAGGGCTAAGAGTAGCTATGACTTTGATTAAACGGATTGTGCTGATTTTACTGAGCGCAGTCGTGGCGATCGCTATTGCGTCTTCTTTGCTGAGCAGTCTCAATAAGCCCCAGGTGACCACCCGCTTACAGCTCTATCAAACCGATTTGCTGCTACAGGCAACAGAGTGGCAGGGCGAAGAGATTGACGCTGATCCAGCGGAGGTCAAAGGTCTAAGGCAGGCGCTGCTAGGCAAAAATCCGATTGAAACCACGCTGAAGCAGTACAGCGAAGTCAAAGCAGAGGCCGAAAATAACCTCTCTCAGTCTCAGTCTCAGCTTGCCAAACTTCTGCCTGATAGCGTTGCCGAGGCCGCAGCAGCTCGCCCCAGTCAGCTCCAGGCTGCGATTGAACAGCAGACGCGCTTAGTGCAGCAGCTCGATCTGCGTTTGGGCCTGCTGAAGGCGAAGGAAGGGGAGACGGCAGAGGCGATCGCCACTTGGCAAAACTTAGCTGATTCTGGCGGAGAGCTGGGGGAGACGGCTGATGTGCTAGCCGGACTATGGCAGCAACCGGCCGATGCCTCAGCCACGGCTGAACCCCTATTGCGGCAAAACTTAGATAGCTGGTTTCGTTTCCGAGCGCTAGAGCGTCTATACAGGCTGCAGGAACGGGAAACCGATTTGAGCCAGCTACTGGCAAATGAGCAAGTCGTGGCTCAAAAAACCCTGGTCAAACTGGCGCTGATCGGCACGGTGCCCGTGATTGGCTGTGTTCTGGGCGCGGCTTTGCTGCTGTTTGTGGTGGTGCAGCGCTTTGTCAGCGGTAAGACAGCAATTCTGGCTCACAATGCAGAACTGACCTGGGAAACCCCCTGGACGGCAGAAACTATCTGGCAGGTGTTGATCGTGGGCTTCTTCTTCACGGGGCAAATTTTCCTGCCGCTGCTGTTGGGTGGATTAGGCATCAATGCCTTGGCGTTGGGCAGCCGAGGCCGGGCGCTCTATGCCATGTCTTACTATTTATTAATGGCGGCCATTGGCATTGGCGTTTTGTTTCTGTCGGTGCGTAGCTATCGTCCCCTGCCCCGAGGCTGGTTTCGCTTCCGTTGGGACGGTAACTGGTGGAAGTGGGGACTAGGGGGTTACCTAGTGGCGCTGCCGCTGATGATTGGCGTCTCAGTGCTGAATCAGCAGCTCTGGCAGGGGCAGGGTGGCTCAAATCCGCTGTTGCAGACCGTTTTGGAAGAGAGCGATCAAATCTCGCTGCTGATCTTTTTCCTGACCGCCGCCGTCGCGGCGCCGCTGTTTGAAGAGGTCTTGTTTCGCGGCTTCCTGCTGCCCTCGCTGACCCGCTATATGCCTGTTTGGGGAGCGATCGCGCTCAGCAGCTTCATTTTTGCGGCGGCTCACCTCAGCCTGTCCGAAGTGATACCGCTGATGACGTTAGGGGCAATTTTAGGCTTTGTCTATACGCGATCGCGCAGCCTGCTGGCCCCCATGCTGCTGCACAGCCTCTGGAATGGCGCGACGATGATTGGCTTACTGCTCTTAGGTAGCGCAACGTAAAAGAAACATTGCAATTTTGCCCTCTCATCCCGCCAGGTGAATACACTGGACTGGCTGAAATGACACCTTATTTCTAAGGAGCAAGACTGATGGCAAGTCGCAAAGTGATGATTAAAAGCCTAGATATTTTATCCGTAGGTAAAATTCAGGCTCTAATCCTGGCAGTATTTGGATTTATTCTGGGTGCTTTCTTTGCTTTGATGTCTTTGTCGATGGGAAGCTCAGTCGGCAATAGCCCAATGGCAGGCATGATGGGGGGCATTGGCGCTATTATTTTTATCCCCATTGTCTACGCCATCATTGGTTTTATTGGCGGTATTATCACCGCCGTCATTTACAACCTGGCGGCTTCGGCTATTGGCGGCATTGAAATGGAGTTTAACTATACAAATGATCAGCTCTAAAGGGCCAGGCAGCCGTATAGTTAGGCGAAGAGACAATACTTAAGCAGGCTGCATAGCCGCCACCAGTTCAAGCTCAAATTTGTATAGAACGCTTTGCATTGGGTCAAACGAACTGCTATGAAACTTCGTCAGTGGGCGATCGCCCTAGTTCTGATTCTGGCTACCCTCACAGGCATTATTAGCCTGCAGGCTCCCGCTCCGGCTCAGACTCAGCCAACCTTAGAATCTGCCGAACTGACGCTGCGAGAGCTAGGGGAGGGGGTTTATGGCCTGATTGCCAGCACTGACTTTCCGCCTGCTAATCCGGGCGCGGCAATTTGCAATGGCGGTATTGTGATCGGCTCTGAGGGGGTACTGGTAGTCGATCCGTTTCAGAGTGACGACCTGGCTGACCTGATGTTTGAGACGGTGGCCACTCTCACCGACCAGCCTATCCGCTACGTCGTCAACACCCACTATCACTTTGATCACTCCGGCGGCAACGCGGCGGCAGCAGCCAAAGATTACGCCATTCTAGGGCGCGGCCCCATCCGCGAGTTCATGCTTAGCCGCAATCTGGAGATGGATCCCAACGCTACGCCCCCCGGCGTAATTGTCAACGGCGAGGGCGAAATCTGGCTAGGCGATCGCCAAGTCAATTTCACCGAATTTGACGGTCACTCTGGCGGCACCGACCTGATTGTTTATGTGCCTGACGTCGACGTGTTGATGACGGGTGATTTAGTGTTCAACCGGCGGATTCCCTATCTAGCAGACGGCAATATTCGCACCCTACAGTCCACCCTAGAGCAGCTCGCAGCCGACTACAGCACGGCTCGTATCCTACCAGGACACGGGCCAGTCACCGACCGCACTGGCCTCGACGCTTTCGGCAGCTACCTCGATGACCTAGCAGCCTTCGCCCTGAGTTGGGAAGTTCAGGAGCTATCACAGGCAGAAGCGATCGCCCAAACTCCTCTGCCCGATCAGTACAAAGACTATCTATTTCAGGATCTCTTTCCCGGCAACTTAGAAGTCGCCTACCAGCAACTCACCTTGGGCTATGACGATGCCGCTGCCATTGAGCAGTATTTTCAAGCCCAAGCCTCTAAACTGAAGGCGCTGTAGCCGCCCTAGCCCATGACCAAGCCGCTGCGGGCTGGCAGGCTAAGCCTAAGAGTTTTCTCGCACCATTCTCCTTCCCCAGAACCATACAAGACGGTTTGGGGGAAGTTATCTGAAGCTAGCTGAGACTTGGACAGCTCTACTACGGCGGCGGTTTCCCCTGCATTTACCGCCACCAGCACGGTTTCTGTTGGCAGCGATCGCTCAAACACATAGCACAGCCCCTCAGTAGTCACTACCTGGTAGGTGCCCGTTCTTAACGCCGGATGTTGATGTCGCAGGGCAATCAGGGTTTTGTGAGTTGCCAGTAAGTCCGAGTTCCAGTCTTTTTCCAGCGGAAATCCCCGCCGATTTTCAGGATCCATGCCGCCGACAAGGCCCACTTCGTCGCCGTAGTAAATGCAGGGAGTCCCCGGAAAGGTCATCTGCAACAGCAAAGCCAGATTGTAGCTGGCGGCGTCTTCGGCCACCACCGTCGCGGCGCGGGGAACGTCATGGCTAGAGAGGAGGTTGAGCTGAGCTAGCTGAATTTCCCAGGGATAGAGGTCGAGGAGGTGCTGCATTTTGGCAGCATAGCCGGCTGCGTCTAGGGCCGGATAGGGATAGTATTCAGGCGCTTCTACATGCTCCATCACGACGCGATCGCCCGCTGTAAAAGCTAGGGTCGGCCCGGTGAAGAGATAGTTCATCACGGCGTCAAACTGGGTGCCGTCGAGCCATTGCCGCGCATCTGTCCAGATTTCCCCCACGATGTAGGCATCGGGATTAATAGCTTTGACGCGATCGCGGAACTCTTGCCAAAAGCCCTCGACCTCCACTTCAGCCGGGACATCTAGGCGCCAGCCGTCAATCCCCTGCTCAATCCAGTATTCGGCAATCTGCATAATGTACTCCCGCACTGCCGGATTGCTGTGGCGAAACTGGGGTAAGGCTCGGTTATTAACCCAGCTAATATAGTTAGCCGGTAGCGAACCGTCGTAGGCAGATAAGGGCCATTGATCGACCTGAAACCATTCTAGCCAGGGAGAATGCGGCCCATTTTCTAGAATGTCATTGAAGAAAAAGAATCCCCGGCTAGCGTGATTAAAAACGCCATCTAAAACCACTTTTAGATCGCGCTGGTGAGCGGCTGCCAAAAAGTCCGCAAATGCTTCGTTGCCTCCTAGAAGCGGATCAACCTGGTAGTAATCGTGGGTGTGATAGCGATGATTGCTGGGAGAGCGGAAAATCGGGGTCAGATAAAGCGCCGTAATGCCCAAATCTTTCAGGTAGTCGAGCTTATCAATTGCCCCCCAGAGATCGCCCCCTTTATAGCCCGTCAGCGTAGGCGTTGCATTCCAAGGCTCCAGAGTAACGGCCATCTCAGGCTTATTGTGAACTCGATGGGTGCGGGCAAAACGGTCTGGGAAAATTTGGTAAAAGACCGCATGTTTAACCCAATCGGGCGTTTGGACATCCATCTACTTTTCTACCCCTACACTTCTACTCGTTTCTACTGGTTAGACTAACGAGATAGGGGGGCTTTCAGCAAAACTGAGCCAGAACAGTTAGTCCCAAACCTGCCCTTCCTGCGTTTTTGATATTTTGGTTAGCGGCCTGAGTCAAGGCTCTCTAGTAGCTTCAACGGCGGCTGCCAGCGGTAGTGGTTTAGATTGATTCTGCCGCCCTGATCAAATACAACGCCTTCAGCTTCTAAGAGATCTTTTTGCAGATAGTCAGTGCCATTGCGCAAAGGAGAGTGGGAGACTTCTCCTTTAGCATTGACCACCCGCTGCCAGGGAACATCAGCGGCAGCCGTCACCCGGTACAGCGCATAGCCAACTAGGCGAGGCTTGCCAAATAGCCCCGCCAGTTCAGCCACCTGCCCGTAGGTAGCGACTTGCCCCGCCGGAATCTGTCGCACAATTTCATAAATGCGCTCGTAAACGGACATTTATTCAGACTGGGTAGCGCAGGTAATAACCTGGACTGACTCGTCCGCACAGTCGGCAGTTTTGAAGCACAGCGGGCAGTGCAGTACGATTAGCGATCGCCCCGCCACCGGCACGACATCCGACTTGCCGTAGACTGGTCCCTCAGGGATGAAGCCGCCAGCTTTCGTGTCGAGCGTTACCTGCCAAGACTGCTGCTGGAGAGTTGAGGGAATGGCGAACTCGACTAAATCTGGCTGAGCATTAAAGAACAGCAAGAAGCTGTCGTCTACCACCCGCTTCCCCTGAGCGTTGGGCGTTCTCAGTTCTTCACCGTTAAGGAAAACGCCAATCGCCTTAGCGGAATGTTCGTGCCAGTCATCGTCTCGCACTTCCGTCCCGTCTGGGTTAAACCAGCCAATGTCGCTGACGCCAGAGCCGTGAATTTCCCGTCCTTGAAACCAGTCCCGCCGACAGAAAACCGGATGCTGATGGCGGAACTGAATTAGCTGCCGGGTAAACTCCAGCAGCTCTAGGTTTTCCGCCCGTAGGTTCCAATCAAACCAGGAAATTTCGTTGTCTTGGCAGTAGCCGTTATTATTGCCCTGCTGCGATCGCCCAAATTCATCCCCCCCTAACATCATAGGTACGCCCTGAGAGAGAATCAGCGTTGTTAACAGGTTGCGCTGCTGTCGCAGCCGTAGCTGTATAATCTCCGGATCCTCCGTAGGACCTTCCTCACCGCAGTTCCAAGAGCGATTATGGCTTTCCCCATCACGGTTATCTTCGCCGTTGGCTTCGTTGTGCTTTTCGTTGTAGCTAACGAGATCCCGCAGGGTAAAGCCATCGTGACAGGTAATAAAGTTAACGCTGGCATGGGGCAGCTTGCCGTTGAACTCATAGAGATCGGAGCTGCGGTGAGGAAGGTCCTACGGAGGATCCGGAGATTATACAGCTACGGC
>JAAHIC010000369.1 GCA_010671965.1 Leptolyngbya sp. SIO4C5 | reverse complement strand
TAAGCCAGCGGCAAAAATTTGCTGCTGGCTTTCAGGCCCATTTATCCAAGCCGATTGAAATAAAGCAGCTGATTGAACTGATTCAGTCGTTTTTCAACTAAGCCAGTTCAGCCGCCGCTGTTTGAGTAAAGACAGCAAAGCTGATTAGCCCTACGACTAAACCCGTCCACTAGCTCAAAGCCCCCGCTATTTTCTACCCATACTTAAAAAGTAGGGCACCGCGATCGCCACTTGCTGTAAGTTCAGCAGCCCTAGGGGGAAAGCCGCTGAATCTGCCAGCGACCGCTCTCAGCCGGAGTATATAAAAAGCGATCGTGCAGCCGCTTGGGTCGGCCTTGCCAGAACTCAAAGCTGGTGGGCACCACCCGATAGCCACCCCAAAAATCGGGCAGCGGGATCTCGCGATCGGCAAACTTCTGCTGTATTGCTTCAAACTGGGCTTCTAAAAACTGGCGCGAAGGGATCACGGCGCTCTGCTGTGATGTCCAAGCGCCTAGCTGACTGCCCCTGGGCCGACTTAAAAAATATTGCAGCGACTCGTCGGCTGAAATCCTGGCCGCCCTGCCGGTAATATGCACCTGTCGCTCTAGCGGCAGCCACAGGAATAAAAGCGAAACTTGGGGGTTAGCGTCAATTTGCTGGGCTTTGCGGCTGCCATAGTTGGTAAAGAAAACCAGTCCATTGCTATCAAAATACTTCAGCAGGACTGTCCGCTGAAAAGGGGCCGCCGCTGCCGCCGCTGTGGCCAATACCATCGCGTTAGGCTCGGTTAGTTCGGCCTCACACGCCTGCTGAAACCACAGCTCAAACTGCTTAAAGGGATTTTCTTTTAGCGTTTTGCGCTCCAGCCCCGCCTGGGTGTACTCTTGGCGCAAATCAGCAATGTTCATGCCTGCGGATTAAATTTTATATGACTTTCCTATTGTGAAAGAAAATAGAACATCGTAGGGGCACGACATACAACATTGCCGTGCCCCTACGGAACGAATCTGGGGCAGAAACTAGACCTTAGCAGGTTCTACCGCCTCATCAGCATGGAACCAGTCCGTGTGGAAGCTGCCCGATTTATCTACTCGCTCATAGGTGTGAGCACCGAAGTAGTCCCGCTGGGCCTGGGTCAGGTTTTGCGGCAGGCGATCGCGGCGGTAGCTATCAAAATAGTCCAGCGACGCGCTAAAGGCAGGTACGGGAATGCCAATGCTGGCTGCCATCGCAATCACTTCACGCCAGGCGGCCTGCCGGTCTAAGATGGTCTGCTTAAACTCAGGCGCAAGCAGCAGATTGGGCAGATTGGGGTCTTCCTGGAAAGCGTGCTTGATTTTGTCCAGGAAGCGGGCGCGAATAATGCAGCCCCCCTTCCAAATCCGCGCCGTCTCGCTCAGATTGAGGTCGTAGTTAAATTCTTTAGACGCGACACCGAGCAGTTCCATGCCCTGAGCGTAAGAGCAAATTTTAGAGCAGTAAAGCGCGTCCCGAATCTTGTTGATGAACGCTTGGGTATCGCCGTCAAATTTTGCCGTCGGCCCGCTAAGCTGTTTGGAAGCCGCTACCCGCGCCTGTTTCTGGGCCGACATGATCCGGGCATTGACCGCTGCCGTAATTGTGGGAATAGTAACGCCAATTTGCAGCGCATTCACCACTGTCCAGCGTCCGGTTCCCTTCTGTCCGGCTGCGTCTAGAATCACCTCAACTAAAGGCTTACCCGTTTCCTCATCCATCTTGGTGAAAATGTCGGACGTGATTTCTACCAGAAAAGAATCAAGTTCCTCAGTCGTATTCCACTCTGAGAAAACTTCGTGTAGCTGGTTATGGTTCAGTCCCAGGCTGTTCTTGAGCAAATCGTAGGCTTCGGCAATCAGCTGCATATCGCCGTACTCAATGCCGTTGTGCACCATCTTGACGTAGTGCCCTGATCCACCGGGGCCAATATAAGTGACGCAGGGGCCATCATCTACCTGAGCCGCAATCTTAGTGACAATCGGTTCGATAGAATCATAGGCTGCCTTGGTTCCACCCGGCATCAGACTAGGGCCATTCAGCGCCCCTTCTTCGCCGCCGCTAACGCCCATGCCAATAAAGCTAAGTCCGGTAGACTCTAGCTCCTTAACCCGGCGCTCCGTGTCTTCGTAGAGGGAGTTGCCGCCATCGATGATCATGTCGTCTTCCTGCAGCAGCGGCTTTAGTTGACCAATGACTGCGTCTACCGGGCTGCCCGCCTTCACCATCACCAAAATGCGGCGAGGACGCTCTAGAGAACTGACAAACTCCTCTAAGGAGTATGTGGCTTTAACGTTTTTGCCTTCTGCCCGCTGGGCCATAAAAGCGTCGGTCTTTTCAGCGGTGCGGTTGTATACGGCTACCGGAAAACCGTTGCGCTCTACATTCAGCGCCAGGTTTTCTCCCATGACCGCTAGACCAATTACACCAAAACTCTGTGCCATAGATTTCCTGCTTACTTCAGAAAGTGAATGTCGCTACTTGGTAAACAGGGTAAGAGAGTTTTTAAAAAATAGCCGATAGCCCTCAGGTTTTCTTTAGAGCTTAGCTCCGTAAGTTCACCTGGAACTTTTTAGAAAGTGCCTGACGAACTTTTTGATGCACTGGCTCAATGTCGGCATCAGTCAGGGTGCGATCTAATGAGCGGTAAACCAACCGGAAGGCGAGGCTGCGTTGACCCTCAGGGACGTTTTTACCCTGATACTCGTCAAATAGGGTGATTGACTCTAACAGCTTGCCGCCCGCTTGTGCCATAGACCGCTCTAGATCGGCAACGGCAACCTCAACGGGGGCAAAGAAAGCCAAATCCCGATCTGAGGCCGGATAGGCTGAGAACGGCTGAAATTCGATTGCCTCTCCGGTTTGCTTCTGCAGACAGCTCACAATGGTCGGCCAGTCTAGCTGAAATACATAGACCTCGTCGGGCAGATCTCGCTCGCGTCTCAGTTCTGGGTGTAGCTGCCCGAACAGACCCAGGCGCGTTTTGCCCCGCACCCACAGCGAAGCCGTCCGGCCCGGATGCAGGCGGGCGTCTTCGGCCTCTGGGCGATAGGCTACGGTCAGTCCCAGCTTTTGGAAGACTGCCTCTAAGCTACCTTTGGCTTCGTACCAGGACATGGGTTGGGGCTGGCCGCTCGTGACCCAGTGTCCTTGACGGCGATCGCCCCCCAAAATACCGCCCACTTTTTCGCTTTCGATAATACCCGCTGCCTCTTGCTGAAAAATGCGGCCAATCTCAAACCCGTTCAGCGCTCCGTTGCCCTGCTCTAAGTTGAACTGAAACGCATCGATCAAACCAGAGATTAGATCAGCCCGCAGCGCTGAATACTCCGGCAGCAGCGGATTTGCCAATGTCACCTGATTGTCAGTCATTGGCTTAGTAACGGAGTAGTGCATTAGCTCCGTCAGTCCTGCTGCCCGGAATGCTTCTCTCAGTCGGCGGGCCAGCGCTACTTCTGGTGATAGGTAGCCTGCCCCCGTTTCACTGGGCAGCGTGTCGGCAAAGTGATCATAGCCATAGAGACGGGCAATTTCCTCAATCAGATCAATCTCGCGCTCTAGATCGCGGTAGCGATAGGGGGGAACCTTCACCTGCCAAACCCCTGCAGTGCTGGTTGGCGTGGCCTCGCATCCCAGCTTAGATAAAACCCTTTCAACCGTTTTGGCTGTGAGCTGCACCACTTCACCAGACTCACGCACCGGCCCCAAAGTTTGATGCACTCGCTCTAAACGCAGTTCGATGGTGCGAGTCGGGGTAATTTTGCCGATCGCGGTACGCTCAGTTGCTTGGGCCGTAATCTTAGCGCTAGCTAAATCCTGCATCAGCTGCAGGGCGCGGTTGCAGGCCAGCACCAGTTCTGCCGGATTGACGCCGCGCTCGTAGCGGGCTGAGGCTTCGGTGCGGAGTCCCTGGCTGCGGGCAGAGCGCCGAATAGCGGCTGAGTCAAAATAGGCAGCTTCTAAAACAACGTTTTGGGTGCCATCGTGTACTTCGGTATCAGCTCCCCCCATGACGCCTGCCAGCGCTACGGGCTGATCGTTGGCCGTAATCAATAGCGTTTCGGATTTAAGCGATCGCGTTTGGTCATCTAGCGTTTTCAAGGATTCCTTCTCCTTGGCAAACCGGACGCCTAATGTCAGATCGTTGCTGCCTGCGGCGGCACAGAGGCGATCGCGATCGAAAGCGTGTAGCGGCTGGCCCCACTCCAGCAGCACGTAGTTAGTAATATCAACAATGTTATTGATCGATCGAGTTCCGGTTGCTTCTAGCCGCCGCTGCAACCAGGTTGGCGAAGGGCCAATTTTGATCTGCTCTAAAACCGTGCCGATATAGATGGGGCAGGCTTTGGCATCGGGTAGACCAATCGTGAGACTGGTTTGACTGTCTGCTATATGAGGATTGGGCGTTAGCGGCAGCTTCAGGGGCTTGCCCGTAATTGCCGCAACCTCGCGGGCCACGCCCACTAAGCTCAGGGCATCGGCTCGGTTGGCCGTTGAGGTGAGATCTAAAACAACATCATCTAGGCCCAGCAAAGGCCGCACATCCTGGCCGACCTGTAGGTCTTTATCCGCTGAAAAAACATGAATGCCGGCTGAATCTTTTGCTAGCCCCAGCTCAGCCAGTGAACAAATCATGCCGGCTGAAGGGACTCCCCGCAGCTTGCGCGGCTTGATTTTGAGGTTAACAACGGGCAAATAGGTATCGACTTTGGCTACGGCCACATAGATGTCGGCTTCCACATTGGCCGCTCCGCACACAATCGTCGAAGGCTGCTCAGCTCCAATATCTACCTGACAAACGCTCAGCTTATCGGCATCGGGATGGGGATCGCGCTGCAGTACCTTACCGACGACGACGCCATCGGCCCAAGTCCAGCGATCTTCAATATCTTCTACCTCAAATCCAGCCATCGTTAACGCCTCGGCTAGCGCCTCGGCGGGGAGATCGATATCGACGTATTCTTGCAGCCAGTTTAAGGAAATGCGCATCGGGCTTGTGAAGATGAAGATAGTGAGTAGGGCTTTAGCGCATTTATTTTACCGTTTCTGCTGGGCGATCGCCTGAGCGATTGCCCGGTAAAACCTGAGCCAGCTAGGCTTATGGCGCTAACTTCAAACAACAACCTTGCAGTTTACCCTCAGCGGCTACTAGCTAGATTGCTGACGGTAAACAGACAGATGTTCTCTCATGTTACGCACTGCAAAAACTCTATTAGCACATTAATTTTCTAAGGTGTATGCTCTAAATACTGATCTAGTGA
>JAAHIC010000368.1 GCA_010671965.1 Leptolyngbya sp. SIO4C5 | reverse complement strand
CTACTGTTTTTGATCCGGCTATTGCTTATTTACGACAGCAGGGGTGGTCTTCCTTTCATCCGCTCAATTTGACGCCCAACAACGGAAATGCTGGCTTAGACGTATTAGCGATTCAGGTTGCAGACTACATTGAGCGACATTTCGCTGCTGAACAACCAGTAGATTTACTGGGATTTAGTATGGGAGGCTTAGTCAGCCGGTACTATATCCAGCGATTAGGAGGAGCTAAGCGAGTCGCTCGATTTGTAACGGTTTCCGCGCCTCACCAAGGCTCCTGGTTGGCCTACGGACGCTGGAATCCGGGCTGTCAGCAGATGCGACCTAACAGCCCATTCATTCAAAATCTCAATCAAGATCTCAGGGTGCTATCGCAAATTGAATTTACCTCTATCTGGACTCCCTATGATCTGATGATCGTGCCTGCAGAAAGTTCTCGGCTGCCTGTAGGGCAAGAAATTAAAGTGCCGGTTCTGACCCATTCGGGTATGCTAACTAGCAAAAACAGCCTAGTGGCTATTCGTTCTGCCCTAATGTCTTCTAAAGTATCGGATATTGCTTTGTCTGCTTGAATTACGGCAACAGAACTGCGCGAACAGTTAATATCATTTTGAGCCTCAGGGCATCTAACAGCTCGCCGTACGCGTCAAGGATTTTTTCAGCGTTGAAACTCATTCAGAAGCGCCGTTTCCAGACGAGGACGGATCTAAAAGATTTGGATAAAGTTCTGGCGTGGTTTGATCACTTCCAGAACTTGGCCCAATATCCAATTCCAGAGAACGTCTGGCTGCAGTGTCAGTTAGCTCTGGTAGAAGGATTTACTAACGCGGTTCGCCATGCCCACCAAAGCTTAGCGGCAGAAACGCCGATTGAAATTGAAGTCGTCATCTTTTCAGAGGCCCTGGAAATTTATATTTGGGATCGGGGGCCGGGCTTTGATGTCCAGAACTGGCTGCGTAAGACGCCCCAGGTGATCGACAAAGATTCTGAAGGTGGACGGGGACTGCGGCTGATGGAGCGAATTGCCGATCGCTTTACCTATACGCCTGAAACCAATGGCCGCAACTGTCTATACATCCGGAAAAGCTATCGGCCTATCGAGACTGACTAGAGGTAGCCCAGCTAGCGGCCATGCAAGATAAGCCGGGAAAAGAGCAAAGCTAAAAAGCTTATATATCCCCCACGCGGGCGTACTCAGTTTCGCCAAAGATAGCGCTTTCGTGGCAGTAGAACTTAAATTCCAAAAGATTGTGGAAAGGATCTTCTAGGAAAAATGTGCGATGCTCCAGCGGCGTCTCGACAAAGCGGCGCTTGGGCGACTGATGAAAAGTTAAATTTTGAGACTGCGCTCTAGCGAGGAGCGCTTCCCAATCAGCTTCTTGTCGAAAAACTAGGCCAAAGTGGCGAGGATAGATCCCCCGCTGAGGCTCTAGCGGCTCGTGGGTGAGATGGGCAACGAGCTGATGACCCGCCAAGTTTAAGATAACTGAACCCGGTGTTTCTCGGCCCACGTCACAGCCTAGCCCCTCGGCATAGAATTCTTTAGCCTTAGCAATTTCAGATACCGGAAAAGCCAAATGGAAAAGAATAGAGGACATAGCGCCAGTCGATTACATACTCTAGACTCATCTTAGATCGCTCTCCAGGCTTTAGACTGCTGTTGTAGGTTTGCGCGTTCAGCTTTATGCCAGTTTTGTCAGCTATTAGCCCTTGGTGGATTGCGATCGCCCTCAATAGCTTGCTGCTGGCGATCGCTTTTCTGGTTCCCAAAAAGCTGCTGACACCAGCGGGCTATTTCCACGCTTGGCTGCTCGGTGTTTTGGTGTGGAGCTGTTTAGGCTGGCGGGGCTACAGCGTTGTCATGTTTTACTTTCTGATGGGGTCTGCTGTCACCCGGATTGGCATGGCCAAAAAAGAAGCTGCGGGCATCGCTGAAAAGCGATCGGGGGCACGCGGGCCAGAGAATGTTTGGGGATCGGCGCTCACGGCAACTCTCTGTGCGTTAGGGATTTGGCTATTGACCTACTGGAGCACCGATCCAAGTCGGTCTATTTGGATAGCCTTATTGTCCCTAGGCTATGTGGCTAGCTTTAGCACCAAGCTGTCGGACACCTGTGCCAGTGAAGTGGGTAAAGCCTACGGTAAGCGCACCTTTCTAATTACAACGTTGCAGCCGGTTCCTGCTGGCACCGAGGGCGCCGTTAGCTTGGAAGGCACTTTGGCCGGGATGGTCGCTTCTGGAGCGATCGCGCTTCTGGGCTGGCTGGTAGGACTGATAAGTCCCCTCGATATGGGCATTTGCATCGTGGCCGCTTTTATCGCCACTAATTTAGAGAGCCTAATTGGGGCAACGCTTCAGGAACGCTTTAACTGGCTGACAAATGAGGTGGTCAATATCATCAACACGCTGCTGGGAGCAGCAACCGCAATTATTTTGGGTTGGCTGCTAGTCGCTATTGGTTAACCCCTAAAATTAACTATAGAGACATTTTGCCTAAAACAAGCGCCGAGACATTTTGGCCACTCCTCTATGACTGATTTTGCCTGGTTGACGACTAGCCACTTCATAATGCTGGGGCTGCTGCTGTTGTTTGCGATCGCCCATAGCGGGCTAGCAGCGCTAAGACCTAAAGGAGAGACTTTGATAGGAGCACGGGCCTATCGGGTCTTGTTTGCTCTAGTCAGTTTGCCCCTGGCCTCAGGACTAATTATCTACTTTATCAATCACCGCTACGACGGTTTGCGACTGTGGAATCTACAGGGCACGCCGGGCATGCAAACGACAGTGTGGGTGCTATCGGCCATTTCTTTTCTCTTTTTATATCCGGCTACTTTTAATCTGCTGGAGGTAGCCGCCATCAGCAAACCCCAGGTGCATCTCTACGAGACTGGCATCATTCGCATCACCCGCCACCCCCAAATGGTAGGCCAGGTGATCTGGTGTATAGCCCATGCTCTCTGGCTCGGCACCTCGTTTATGATCGTCACCTGTGCGGGGTTGATTCTGCATCATCTGTTTGCGGTGTGGCATGGTGATCGCCGCTGGAGCGATCGCTATGGCGAAGCGTTTGCAGCCGTGAAGCAGCGGACTTCCGTGATCCCGTTTTTAGCGATCGCCCAGGGTAAACAGTCTCTGAAACTGCAAGAATTTCTCCGCCCTGCTTACTTAGGCGTCAGCGCCTTTGTGTTGTTGTTTTGGTGGCTACACCCAGCCCTGATTCAGGCTACTCGCGCGACAGGCTGGTAGCAGCTAAGCAACTTTGGGCTTTAGGAACTTACTACAGTTTCAGCTTCATGTTATAGGAAAACAACAAATCTCAAATCCTAGGTATTTTTTTATGGTCTGCCCACTTTATAATGATCCCAAGCCTTAAAACAGTATTTATTCATCCACCTGATTTAACTGAACAAATGTCTTCATCCGTCAATGACACCACATTTAAAAACCAAGTTTTGCAGTCTTCTATTCCGGTTCTAGTGCATTTTTGGGCACCTTGGTGCGGGTTGTGTCGTATGATCAAACCTTTGCTGAATAACTTTCAGACAGAGTGGGAAGGTCAGGTCAGAGTCGTTAATGTTAATGCCGATGAAAATTTGAAGCTAGCTAATTTTTATCGCCTCACGACGCTACCCACCCTGCTTTTTGTTGAAAATGGAGAGGTGTGTGAACGTTTAGATAGCTTTCGCGGACGCGAAGACCTACGGCAGGCGCTAGATGCAATTATGCGGAGTCGAGCCGTCACCAGCTATCTCACTTCCAGCAGCTTGAGCATTCCTGTCCCGTCAGAAGTTCCCCTACGAGACTAAGCTAGATAGCCCTCTACCAGCAGGTCGCTGCCGATCATTTGCCAGCGTAGGCGCTCTAGCGGTCGGGCCTGTGTCATCGCCGTTAAACCCAAGTCTCCTACCGGGGATGGTGCACCTTGACCACCAATAATCTTGGGTGCGACAAAGGCCAAAACTTTTTGTACGGCTGCAGCGGCGATCGCCGCTGCAGCCAGTTGTCCGCCACACTCCCACAGTACAGATAGTAGTTGGCGCTGATATAGATATTCCATCGCAGTTGCCGGCGTCAGGGAATCTAACGCTACCACCTCTACCCCTTTTTGCCTGAGCTGATCTTGCAGTTGGGGATTAGCGCCGGTTTGGGTAAGCACCAGAGTTTTAGCAACTTCAACCTGCCAGAGATTAGCCGTGAGCGGCAAGTTGAGCTGCTGGCTCATCACGACCCGCAGCGGATTGCGATCGCTTTGGCCGTGGCTGGTGAGATGGGGATTATCCCGCCGCAGCGTATTGCCGCCGATGATGACGGCGTCACAGACAGCCCGTAGCTGGTGCACCCTCGTTCGAGCCGCCGGGCCAGTTACCCAGGCGCTGTGTCCAGACGTCGCCGCAATCTTGCCGTCCAAAGTCATGGCGTATTTGAGAATGCCGAAGGGGCGATGGTGCTGAATTCGATGGACGAAAGCCTCATTAAGCTGCAGGCAGGCCGCTTCTTCTAGACCGACTATCACCTCAAGACCAGCTTCTCGCAGCCGGGCAACGCCCTGACCCGAAACGCGCTCATCGGGATCAATCATGCCGACATAAACCCGGCGAATACCAGCCTGAATCACGGCTTCGGTGCAGGGGGGGGTGCGCCCATAGTGATTGCAGGGTTCCAAATTAACGTAGAGGGTGCCCCCAACGGCGCGATCGCCTGCGGCTCTGAGCGCAAAGACCTCTGCGTGAGGCTGCCCGGCCTGGGGATGATATCCCTCTCCCACCACCTCAGTCTCCTGAGTGATGACTGCACCTACCAGCGGATTGGGAGCCGTATAACCTGCTGCCTGCTGCGCTAGGGATAAACAGCGCTGCATCATGGCGCGATTGAAATCGGTAAACAAAGCGGTACTCACTCTTGCGGCTGCGAAGCTTCTGTCTCAGCCTATCGCAGATGCACGGCCCCTTTGCGCTCTAGCGACTGTACGTTTAGACCCCAGGAACCTAAATGGGCGGTTTGGGGTCATGTGTCATACAGCCAACTGTCGTTGCTACAGTTATTAAGGTTAGTCAGTCAGCTTTAGCAGGCTGCTGCTGGCAGGAAGCGATCGCCGCCGATGGGCCAGGTTACTATCATTGCAGTCTCTTGACTACGGAGCGAACGCCAAAGAAAGCGTTGGTAGAAACCCTTGGAATTTTTGAAAAAACAGTCTGGATTTGATCTCCTATCCAGTCAATCTATTTAGCGAAATTTCCCAGCTTCAAATATTAGAAATCTCGCTTTTATACAGCA
>JAAHIC010000367.1 GCA_010671965.1 Leptolyngbya sp. SIO4C5 | reverse complement strand
ACATTGTTGCTTCGGTCAAACATCTTCGTCAAACCTACGGCGTTCAGGAACTGGTTCTGTTTTGGACAGGCCCTAACCATGTAGCGCTCCTTGCCGCAGCTAATTTAACCAGACATATCATCCATAAAATCAGATATATGGAGAGAGATCACTCTTCTGGAAAATATATATATCTACCAATGTCTTAGATAGCCGTTTGTTTCGCTTTATCCAGTTGGGTTTCTAACCCACTCTCTAACAGCCCGCCGCAAAGCTAAACGACCCCGATCGCGATGCTCCCTAATAGCCTTTGCATAATGCTATCGGTCTGTTGGTGCTTCATGACCTTAATCCAATTTTTAGGACATCTCGCCATCTTTGAGAAGTTAAGCAAAGAGGTCTGATTTATCTATGTAGGATGCATTTCGACCTCGCTTAATGCTCAATCCGTTGCTTGGCAGAGGGTTGAGCGAAGTCGTTTGGCTCAATAGGATAGAATTGCTCGCTAATGTATTACAGCCAACAGGACTTTCTATGTGCGGCATTGCTGGCATCATGCACCATGATGCATCTCAACCCATTGATCCAGAACGACTCGTAGCGATGGCGGCGATTCAGTTTCATCGCGGCCCCGACGGTTTCGGCTGGAAGACCCTACCTGACTGCGGCATCGGCTTTTCCCACGCCCGGCTCGCCATTATCGACCTCAACCCCAATCGCGGCTGCCAGCCGTTTTTGTCTGAAGATGGGCGCTACCTAATTGCCCACAACGGCGAGTTCTACGACTACAAGCGGCTGCGGGCTGACCTGACTTCGCGGGGCTACCAGTTTGCCACCAAGAGCGATACGGAACTGGTGCTGCACCTGACGGAGCGTTTGGGCCTGAGCGAGGCGCTGCCCCACCTGCGGGGGGAATTTGCCTTTGCCCTCTACGAGCGCGACGCGGAGCGGCTGACCTTGGTGCGCGATCGCTTTGGCGTTAAGCCCCTGTACTGGACAATGACCGATGCGGGGCTGGTGTTTGGCTCTGAAATTAAGGTGCTGTTTGCCCACCCAGCCGTGCAGCGGCGCTTTGCGGCGGCGGGGTTATATCACCAACTGATGCAGACAATGGTGCCGGGAACGACCTGCTTTGAAGGCATTCAGGCGGTGCAGCCAGGACAGAAGGTGATTTGTCAGCGGCGGCAGGGACGGCTGCAGGTACAGACTCAGACCTACTGGGATCTAGATTTTCCCCATCAGGGCGATCGCCCCCAGCTCAGCGAACAGGAATACATCGAAACTCTGCGCCATCATTTTGTGGAAGCGATTCAGCTCCGGCTCGAAGCGGATGTGCCCGTGGCCTGCTACCTCTCCGGCGGTATTGACTCCTGCTCGATTCTGGGGGTGGCCGCTGCCTGTCAGCAGTCCCCCGTCAAGGCGTTCACCATCGGCTTTGACGATACGGACTATGACGAAACGGCGATCGCCCGGGAAATGGCGGCAGCGGTGGGAGCCGATCAGGACATTTTGACGGTGCGAGGACAGGATCTCTACGATCACTTTGCTCGTACCCTCTGGCACACCGAGCGCAGCATCTACAACACCTTTACCGTCGCCAAGCTGCTGATGAGTGAGCATGTACACCGGGCAGGTTACAAGGTAGTAGTGACTGGGGAAGGCTCGGACGAGCTGTTTGCGGGCTATCCCCAGCTCCGTTTGGACATGATTCTGCACGGCATGGACAGCGCCTCTGCCGCAGAGCGGGCAGAGCTGGAAACCTGGCTGCAGGAGAGCAACCGCCTGTTCCAGGGCAACCTGCTGGCCCAGGAGCGCCTTGACGATCCGGCCCTGACGGAGCGGATCGGCTTTACCCCCAGCTGTCTGCAATCTTGGCTGGCCTCAGCCCCCCAGGTAGCCTCCCTGCTGGCAGCCGACTACCGGGCCGATCTGCGGCACTACTCCCCCGGAGCCGCGATCGCTCAAACTCTAGACTCTCAGCAGCTGGCAGGCCGTCATCCCCTGGACAAAGCCCAGTATGTCTGGGTGAAGACTCAGTTTGAGTCCCAGGTTTTGGGCTGGGCAGGGGATCGGGTAGATATGGCGAACTCGATGGAGGCCCGTCCCGCCTTTTTGGATCATCCCCTGGTGGAGTTTGCCGTCACCATTCCGCCCCGGCTGCGGTTTCGCGATCAAAAAGACAAATATATTTTGAGAGAAACGATGCGGGCGCTGCTGCCAGAAACCCTGTATAAGCGGCAAAAGTTCGCCTTCATGGCTCCCCCGGCCCACACCGACCCGGCCAAGCAAAAGGCAATGCTGGGGCTAGCGCAGCAGTATCTCTCTCCCCAGGCGATCGCGGCAACGGGTTTGCTCAACGACGCTGCCGTTTCTGCTCTCTTCGATCGCTACCAGCAGCCTGACATTCCCGTGGCCGAACAGGTCCAGCTCGATGCCATGATTAATCACCTGCTGAGCGTCCAGATTTTGCATCAGCACTTTATCGCCGCTGATCTGCCCAGAGTTGCTAGGGAGCGGGCGCGATCGCTCGGCTGGCAGGCCCAAGCGGCAGCTTAGGCAGGCCAGGCGTCATTGAGAATCCAGTCCACCAGTTCCTGCACTCCCGCGCCGCGCGGCTGGGTGGTGACTTGGTGGGCGATCGCCTTTAATTCTGGTAGGGCATTCTCAACGGCGACGCCCACGCCGCAGGTCAGCAGCAGGTCGCGGTCGTTCTCAGCATCGCCAACGCCCACAACCTCGGCAGCAGATAGACCCAACTGGTTGAGGGCAGTTTGTAAGCCGCTGGCCTTGTTGACGCCCGTGGGCAGCACCATTACGGCCCGCTTATTGAGAATCACCTGAGCCGCTAACCCCATCTCCTCAATAGTCTGCCGTACCGTCTGTTCATGGGGCTGCCAGGTTGCCACAATCACCTGTCCCTGGCTGATGGGGTCAACCTGACGGGCCTTGAGCGTGGTGACAAACGGCTCAGGCAGCGGTTCCCCCAAAAGCTGTACCTGGTCAGTCTGAGGCTGCCAAAACACCGCGCCGTTTTCCGCTACGACGCCATCGCAGAGAGTCACCGCCGGGAACACCTGCCGCAGCTCGGCCAGCTCTCGTCCGGTCACGAGCAAAAGCTGTCCCCCTGCTTCTCGGTAGCAGTGCAGGGCATTCAGCGTGGCATCATCCACCCGGCCATCGGTAGCCAGGGTACCGTCGTAGTCAGCGGCGATCGCGCGATATTGCATCAATTTCTGAAGTGTCTGTCAGCTACATTGTGAACAAACCTGTCCACCAATGGATAGAAATTTAAAGATTAGGTGAGTCATCTTGTAGAAGCCTTGCTAATTTTTGAGGAATAGCACTTAGAGGGTGCCCTCATGAAGCAAAGTTTCTGGATAGGCTTGAGTAGCGTTTGTGCGATCGCGGCTATTACCGCCGGGGCCAGCCCTGGTCGCTCTGAAAATGTCTGCTATATGGTTGATGCCAATGGCCGCGAAATCAATCTGAATCAGCTTTGTCAGCGAGGAGATACCTCGGCCTTGCGACAGCCTTCGCTGGAAACTGAGGCCATCGACGAGTCTGCTGCTGACTCAACAGAAGCCCCAGAACCGACCGTCCGCCGCTACACCATCATTCGCGAACTGGGCCCAGCCGAAGAGGTGCTTGCAGGCGACGCAGAGCCAACTGGCGACGCAGAGCCAACTGGCGACGCAGAGCCATCAACTGTTCCAACTGGCGCAGCTGTCCCTGATGCCGAAGCTGGTCTGGATGACAGTAATTCCTCCCTAGATGCCACTTCTGATAGCGCCGCCGATCCGGCTTCTCCTGATGAGGTGCTAGAGGTTACCGGAGACTCTCCGGTAGTCCCTGCTTCGGTGTCAGAGGACGATAGTTTAGACAGCTCGGATGAGGAGAGCATGAACTAGCTGCTCATGCTTGGGGCTACCCTTTGGGCTAGCCTCAGCCTACAAAGTCAAGTAAATCGGGTTTACTAAAGAGACTGAATAGACCCCAACTGTCTCATGAGCCAATAGGCCCTACCCCATCTCCAGCAGAGCCGGGGCAATATCATCTCTGCTGGCTCGGAAGCCAGATGCAATAGCCTCGCGTAAAATACTCCCTATGGCGGCACCAAAGGCTAGATACACTCGTTTCTCTGGGGCTAGCCGACGGTGGTGTCACTGTTGGCCAGGGACCTGTGGGTAGCCAGGTGCCAGATGAGCTACAGCAAGAATCTGTCGGCCAGCTTTTTAATCTCAGCTACAGTCGTGCCGGTTTGGAGAACAAGACGGCAAAAAACCTGAAGTGACGG
Organism: Leptolyngbya sp. SIO4C5; assembly: GCA_010671965.1. Classification (GTDB taxonomy): domain Bacteria; phylum Cyanobacteriota; class Cyanobacteriia; order Phormidesmidales; family Phormidesmidaceae; genus Sphaerothrix; species Sphaerothrix gracilis. The sequence goes on along the minus strand of JAAHIC010000367.1, from coordinate 1,027 downwards.
TGCGATAGGCAATAGGCAATAGGCAAGAGAACAATTCAGGCAACTGCTAGCGCTGAGCGAGCTGAGGCGATCGCAGTTGTCGGACAATCTCCTGAAGTTCTCGGTGCTTGTGGGCCGCGCGTTCATGGTTGGGGTTGAGGGCAAGAACCTGCTCGAAAGCTGCTAGCGCTTCCGGGTAGCGCTTGAGCACCTGTAGCGCTAGGCCCCGGTTGTACCAGCTTGCCTGCTCCGCAGGTGCCAGGGCGATCGCCTGATCGTAAGCGGCTAAGGCCGTTCCATAGTCTTCTAGGTGCATCAGCATATTGCCTAGCCTGAACCAGCCGTCGGCATAGTCCGGCGCTAGCTCCACCACATGCTCATAGACTTCCAGGGCTGACTGATAGCGCTCTAGCCTCGCCAGCACGTCTCCCTGGCCAATCCAGGCGTCTACTGCACTAGCCTCTAGCTGAATAGCCCGGTCAAAGGCAAGTAAGGCTTCTGGATATAGCCCCAGGCGCTCTCGCATCTGTCCTAGCTTTACCCAACCGTGATGCCAGTTAGGCGATCGCTGCGTGACATGACCAAAATCAGCCAGAGCCGCTTCGTCCTGATTGAGCCGCATGGACTGCAGCCCTCGGTGATAATAGGGCGCTGCATGACTCGGATCAATTTCGATCGCCTTTTCATAAGCGTTCAGAGCCGCCTGAATCTGGCTAGTTTGGGATAGGGCATTGCCTAAACCGACCCAGGCTTTGAGAGCATCTGGATTGAGGGCAATGGCCTGACCATAGGCGGCGATCGCCTCTTCATAGCGCTGCAGAAAGTAGAGAGCGTCGCCTTTGCCTGTCCAGGCAGGTTCTTGCTGGGCAGCCTGGGCGATCGCGGTTTCATAGACAGCTAGGGCTGAGGGGTAGTCCTGCTGATCCATGAGCTGTTGGGCTTTGGTCAGCAAGTCGGCATAGCCAGCCGGAAGCTGAGAAGTCGTAGCTTGATCAAGGGGGGCAAACAGGGGGCTAGCTGGCTGAGCTGCGATCGCGGGCGTCAATTA